>CAIVGD010000067.1 GCA_903905395.1 uncultured Verrucomicrobiota bacterium | reverse complement strand
TTTCCAGAGTTTGACGGGCGGCGGCTTCGGCGAGGGCGGGGGCGTGCTGGCGGAAGCGGGCCATCATCGAGTCGGGTTCAAAGACAAAGGCGTCCTCCACCCGCTCAAGGGCGAGGTGCCGGGTTTCGATGCCGTTGCGGTTGCCGAGAACTTTACGAAGGAGGGCTCGCGAGCGGGGAGCCAGCTCGTGGAACTTGGGAGTATTTTGCAGGGCGGTGAAGACTTCCGCCTGGGTGAAGGCGCGAGTAGGGACAGCGGTGCCGATGGAGTGGAGGAACATGGAATTTAGTTTAAGATTAAAATTAAGATTTAGTTTAAGTGACGTCGAAGCCGTAGTCCTAAAGTTAAAGTGATTTGGAGTTAGAGCAATTTGCGCAGTGCGGCGAGGGGGCGGGTATTGACGACGTCCTGGGGGCGGAGCCAGCCCTTGCGGGCGATGGTCACGCCGAGGTCGAGGTAGCGAAGGTGTGAAGTTTTATGGGCATCGGGGTTGATGGAGCAGAGTACGCCGAGGTCGCGGGCTTTGTGCCACCAGCGCCAATCGAGATCGAGGCGCCATGGATTGGCGTTGAGCTCGATCCAAGTTCCAGTGGCGGCGGCGGCTTCGAGGATTTTCGGAATGTTCACGGGGTAGGGTTCGCGGTCGAGCAGGAGGCGTCCGGTGGCGTGACCGAGGCAGGTGACGTGAGGATTTTCCATGGCGCGGATGATGCGGTCGGTCATTTCATTCTCGTTGGAGCTAAAGCCGGCGTGGACGGAGGCGATAACGTAATCGAGTTTGGAAAGGAGGGAGTCCGGGAAATCGAGTTTGCCGCCCTTGAGGATGTCGCACTCGGTGCCAGCGAGGAGAGTACACTTGGGTTTTTGGCGGTTGTAAGCGCGGATCTCCTCGATCTGGGCGAGGAGTCGATTTTCGTCGAGGCCGTGGGCTTGGAAGGAGGATTTGGAGTGGTCGGCGATACCGAACCATTCCAGGCCGAGATCGGTGGCGGCCTGAGCCATGGCTTCGAGTGTATTTCGGCCGTCACTGGCGATGGTATGGTTGTGGAGGCAACCGCGGATTTCGTCGCGGGTGATGAGATCGGGGAGGGCATCCTTTTCGGCGGCGGCTATCTCTCCGCTATCTTCGCGGAGTTCCGGGGGGATGAAGGAAAGGCCCAGGGCCTTGTGGAGATCTTTTTCGTCTTTGAGTTTGATGGGGATTTTCGATGAACCTTTAAAGAGGCCCCACTCGCTGAGATGGAGGCCTTGGTCGATGGCGCGTTGGCGGAGGGCGATATTGTGTTCCTTTGAGCCGGTGAAGTGGGCGAGGGCGGTGGCCCAGGCTTCGGGGGGGATGACGCGAAGGTCACAGGGAATGCCGCCCGCAAGGATCACGCTGGATTTGGTTTCGCCGTGGGCGATGATTTTTTCGACGCTGGGAGCGGTGACGAAGGCTTGCATGACTTCTTTGGGCTGGGTGGAGGTGGCGATCAGATCGAGATCTTTGACAATTTCTTTGCCGCGGCGGAGGCTGCCGCCGATTTCCGCTTTTTGGACGGCGGGGCATTTCCGCAGGTGGGCGAGGAGGGTTTGGGCGGCGGGGAGGGCATTGCCGAGGCGGTGGAACTTGCTGTAGGTGGCGCGGCGGGCGATGGCTTCGAGGAGGTTGGTGGCGGTTTTTTCGCCGAAGCCCTCAAGGGAGGCGAGAGTGCCGTCTTGGCAGGCGGCGGTGAGGGTTTCGAGGGATTCGATCTTGAGCTTGTCGCGGAGGGCGCGGAGTTTTTTTGGGCCTAGGCCTGGGAGATCGAGAAGGGCGAGGAGGCCGGGGGGGATGGAGGCGCGAAGCTCATCGAGGTAGGGGAGTTGCCCGGTGGTGACGAGGGTGGTGATTTTTTCGCGCAGGGCTTCGCCGATGCCGGGGAGTTCGCCGAGGCGATCGGATCGGACGAGGTCGGCGAGGTCGGCTGGGGCGGTTTCGAGCGTGCGTGCGGCGTTGAGGTAAGCCCGGCATTTGAAGGGGTTTTCCCCCTTGAGTTCGAGAATGGTACCGATTTCGCGTAGGGCGGCGGCGATTTGATCCTTGGTCATGGTTTGAAGTTATCCACAGATTCTCGGGAGAGGCAGGGCAAATGGTTGGTTGCGATTGATCCGAAAGGGGAAGCGGGGGATGCTCTCTCCCCACAAGGATGAGCGCGGAGTATAATGATTATGTCCTGACCACGAGCTTGGAGCAGGGCTGGATGACGAGCGAGCAAGCCGATCAGGTGCGGGTGGTGATTACCGCCAATCCGCAAGTGGCCGCGCTGGACTTGATGGAGGAACAGCAACTCCTGTCCGCCGAGCAGGTGGAGATGTTGCGGAATCTAATTGAGCAGGCGGGTGGCGGGGAGGCCGAGGTCCAAGACAGCAGCGAGGTTTGGAGCTATTTGGAAAGAGCCGTGGAGATGGGCGCGAGTGACCTGCATCTGGGGCCCGATTCCCCCGCCCTGGTGCGGATTCACGGGCAACTCTTTCCGATTGATGGGGCGGGGGCCCGGATTTTGGACAAGGAGGAGACGGAGCAGTTGGCACGTTCGTTTCTGTTGTTCAAACAGAGCACGAGAGTGGAGGAACATGGGTCGTTTGAATTTTGTTACGAGGTGCCGGAGTTGGCGCGGTTCCGGACCAGTGTGGTACGGCAAAGGCGCGGGTGGGAATCGGTCTTCCGGGTCATTTCCAGCAAAATTAGAACGATGGATGAGCTCGGCCTTCCGCCTGTCCTCAAGACGCTAACGCGGTATCACAACGGGCTGGTGCTGGTCACGGGCTCGGTGGGCAGCGGAAAATCGACGACCTTGGCGGCGATGGTGGATCACATCAACAAGGAGCGAAAAGATCACATCATCACGCTGGAGGATCCGATTGAGTATGTATTCATCCCGGCGGGGTGTCAGGTTTCGCAGAGGGAGATCGGGTCCAACTCGGCCAACTTTTCGACGGCCCTGCGGGCGGCGTTGCGGGAAGATCCGGATGTGATCATGGTGGGGGAGATGCGGGATCTGGAGACGATTTCCTTGGCCATCACCGCCTCTGAGACTGGGCATCTGGTGCTGGGTACTCTGCACACGAGTACGGCAGCCCGGACGTTGGATCGGTTGCTGGATGTTTTTCCCATCGACCAGCAGGCACAGATCCGGACGATGGTCAGCGAATCGCTCCGCGGGATCGTCTGTCAGCAGTTGATTCCGCGGAAAGACGGGAAAGGGCGGATGCTGGCTCTGGAGGTGTTGGTGAATAATCCGGCGGTGGGGAACCTGATCCGCGAGGCGAAGACATTCATGTTGCCGGGGGTGATGCAGACGGGGAAGAAGCTGGGGATGAAGTTGATGGATGACAGCCTGCAGGAGCTTTTGGATCAAGGGATGATCACGGGCGAGGAGGCGTATCGCCGGGCGGAAAATAAAAAAGACTTTGCCACGGGTTTGGCGGGACAACTCTGATGAGCCATCCGATCGACGAACTATTCTCGGTGTTGGCGGAACGGGGCGGGAGCGATCTGCATTTGCTGGAAGGTCAACCTGCGAAGATTCGCCGGCACGGGGAGATGTCGGCGATCCGGGATGAAATTCTGAATCGGGAGGAGATGGTGCGACTCCTGCCGTCGATCTGTTCCCCATCGGCGTGGAAACAATTCATCGAGACGGGGGATTTGGATTTTGCGTACGAGATGGACGACACGAACCGGTTTCGCTGTAACTACTACAAACAGCTGCATGGCTACGGGGCGGTTTTCCGGATCATCCCGACCAAGATCAAGACTTTGAAAGAATTGGGGGTTCCCCCTGTGATCGAGAGTTTTGGTAATTACAAATCCGGACTGGTGCTGGTGACAGGGCCGACAGGATCGGGAAAATCGACGACGCTGGCGGCGGTGGTGGATTCGATTAACACGAGCTATTCCCGGCACATTGTGACGATTGAGGAGCCGATCGAGTTTGTGCATACGAACAAGAAGTCGGTGATCACTCAGCGGGAGGTGCCGAATGAGACGCCGAGTTTTGCCACCGGGCTGAGGGCGGCGTTGCGGGAGGATGCGGACGTGGTGCTGGTGGGTGAGATGCGGGATTTGGAAACGATCGCATTGGCGTTGACGGCGGCAGAGACGGGTCTGCTCGTCTTCGGCACCCTGCACACGAACAATGCGCGCAAAACGGTGGATCGGATCATTGATGCATTTCCGAGCAACCAGCAAGAGCAGATCCGGACGATGTTGGCCAATTCCCTGCGGGCGGTGTGCGCCCAGCTGTTGCTCAAGCGTTCGGATGGTGGGGGGCGTTTGGCGGTGAATGAAATTCTGGTGGGGAATAACGCGGTGGCCTCGATTATCCGGGAGGGGGCGACGATGAAGCTGAATGACGTGTTGAAGACGGGGAAGGCGGAGGGGATGCAATTGATGGATGACGCGATTGACGGGCATTTGAAGGCGGGTCGGGTTTCGCCAATGGAGGCGTACATGAAGTCGATTGATAAATTACGGTTCCAGGAATTTTTGCCCAAGGATTCCGGGATCGGATGAGCTGCGAGACGGCGGGATCGGTGGTGCTGGCCCGGGCGGCGGCGCACTGCCGGGCGGGGGGGGAGATGTGTGCGGCAGAAGTGGAGGATCTGGTGGCGTGTCTGGCGGTTGTGGGGGTGGGGGATGAGGGGAAGGCGGATTTTCTTTTGGCGTGGGCGGGCAAGGGGGAGACGGGGGGGGAGTTGGCGGGGATGGCGAGGGCGTTTTTGGCGAGGGCGAAGTCGGCGGGGTTGACGGGGAGGTGGGGTGGGAAGGAGTTGGCGGATTGTTGCGGGACGGGGGGAGGAGGGCGGCCGATCGTGAATATTTCCACCGCGGCAGGGAGGGTTGCGGCGGCGGCGGGATTGCCGGTGGCCCAGCATGGGACCCGCGGGATCACGCGACCGAGCGGGAGTGCGGATGTGTTAACAGCACTCGGGGCGGCGGGAGTGTCCGATGCGGGGGAGCTGGCCAGCTGTCTGGGGGAGGTGGGTTGTGCTTTTCTTTACGCGCCGGATTTTCATCCCGCGTTTGCTGGGGCGGCTGGAGCCAGAAGAATTTTGTCTGCCAAGGGGAAGAGGACGGCGTTTCATTTGTTGGGGCCGCTGGTGAATCCGGTGAGGCCCGAGGTGCGGATAGTGGGGGTTTTTCAGGAGGAGGATATGGCTAGGCTGGCGGTGGCGTTGGAAATGTTGGGGGCGAAGTCGTACGCGATTGTTTACGGGGAGGATGAGAAGGGGGCGCCGTTGGGGGAACTTTCGCCGCTGGGAAGGAATCGGTTTGTGGGGACAAGGAGTGGGGAGAAATTTGATCTGACGGAAGAGTGGGCGGCTGGAAAGTGGGGTTCCTCGAAGGATTTGGAGGCACCGCGTGCGGAGGAGAGTGCGGCGAAAATTGAGGCGGTGTTGGCGGGGGATGGGGCGAAGGCGGTGAGGGGAGCGGTGGTGTGGAATGCGGGGATGATGCTTTGGTTGGCGGGGATGGGAAAAGATTGGGAGGAGGGAAGAAAGTTGGCGGAGGAGACGATCGGGAAGGGGGCGGCGAGGGCGCTTTTGGAAAGATGGCGGACGTGGAGCTGGAAAAAGTTGAATTAAGCTACGTTTGCAAAAAAAGGTTGGAGGATTTTTCGCGGTCGACCGTGGTAGCCGGACCATGGCCGGGATAGACGATGGTGGAGGGTGGGAGGGTGAAGATTTTTTCGCGGATCCCATTTAGGAGGAGTTCGCGACTGCCTCCGGGTAAGTCCCAGCGTCCGACGCCGTCGGCAAAGAGGACGTCGCCGCCAAAGAGTTGGCCGGAATTGGGAAGGTAGAGACAGAGACTGCCTAGGCAGTGACCGGGGACGTGGAGGAGTTGAGCGTTGGGCCAAAAGGATGGTGGCGGGGAGGAGTCGTCGAGAAGTTGGGTGGCTTGGATGGGGCGAAGGCGTTGTGGGAGACCGAAGGAGAGCATGGAATCGGGTTCCGTGCATAGGAAGGCGGTGTCGGGGTGATAGTAGACCGGGCATCCGGCCCATTCGGCGAGGTCGGCGGCATCCCAGATATGATCCCAATGTCCGTGGGTGAGGAGGAGGGAGTTGGGTTTAAGTTTTTTTTTGCGGAGAAAATCGAGGAAACCTTCGGGGGCATCTATCGCGAGGAGGTGACCGTTGAGGTCGAGGAGGTAGGCATTGGTGGAGGCGAGGCCACCGGTGAAGACGAGGGGATCTGGCATGTGGGATTGTTCACAAAAAAGAGTGGCAAAAGCCAGTCTGGAGAATTTCGAAGTTGGAAGTTTAGGTAGCGGCGTCATCTCCGAGGCCGCGGAGCGCATACTCAGATTTTTTCCCGCAGACGCGGATGTTTGATTTTTGAGTGGCGGTTTAGTGTCGAGAGTTGATCACCGTGTTTCCATGGGATTTGCTCATAATTTGTCCGAGGGTGCGGAGGGCGAAATTGACGGCTTTCTCGGACGGGAACTTTTTGGCGACATCGGGTGCTAGGCGCACGAGGTTGGTGCCTTGAAGGTATCGGGTGGCGTACTTTCCTAGGCGAGCTACGGAGAAGTCGTATTCCGAACGCAGAGAGGAAGGGGCAGTTTTAGGCGCGCGAATGTTCATATTGGGCTCGCTCCTTGCGACTGGCGGGTCGGGCACTGACCATGCGTATTTTATAGCCCCGTTCGGTATAGACGACAACCAGCAAGCGAAAATTCGCGGATCGGCCCAAAAGGATGAATCTGTCCTCTGATTTGGAGTGATCAGGATCGGGTATGGTGAGGGAGTATGGATCTGCGAAAGAGGTGCCAGCTTCGAGAAAAGACACACCATGCTTGGCGATATTTCGAATGGCTTTGGTGGGATCCCATTCAAAACTCAGAGACATGGGATGAAGTTTGAATCAACCCAGATGGCGCGAGAAGTGAAAAAACCGAGTAACCCGCCCCACAGTGTTTTCGGTTTTGAAAGTTATGAGGTGGGAAAGAACTAGGACGACCTGCCCCGATTTGGATCGGGGCGGAGGGTCATCCCTACCGGCGTGAGAAATCCGATCGTCCTAAGCTTCAAGCGGGACCGGCATCGGTTTTGAATTCGGACGGCGCCCACGCATGGACGCCCTACAGGTGTTGCGAGGTTTGGATGGGTGGGAGAATAATGGGGTCAGACCCCATTTTCGTCAGACCCCGCGGGAGCGGTGAGTGGAATTTTTGAGGCGTGGTCTGAGTTTTGGGGTTTGGGTGGGAGGGGGAGGGAGATAGAGTCCTGAGGATGGATTGGAGAAAGAGAGTTTTGCTGGTTGGGCTGACCTGCGTTTTGGGCGGGGGGGCGGCGCTTTTTTCCGAGGACAAGCCGCCGGTCAAGGAGGAGGTTCCGAAGGAGTTGGTCAAGTTGGATCCAGCGGAGGAGGTTAAATTGGGTCGGGGGATGGCCTTTCAAGCTTTTTCCGCGGAACAGCAGGAGGCGTGGCGTCCGGCGAAGGATCTGTACACGGCGGCGTTGGAAAAGGCACCGGAGATTCCCTGGATCCGGCTACGGCGTGGATTCTGTGAAATCAAGCTGGAGGATGAGGAGGCGGCGCGGGCAGATTTTGCCAAGGCCATTTCACAAGGAATTTCCACGGACAAGGCCGATGCCTCGAATGATCTGCAGTTCCTCATCACCGTTCGTTCGCGGGGGGGCCCTTTGGCTGAGTTCCGGGATCCGAAAGCCACCATCGCTCTTTCCCGCCGGTTGGTGGAATTGGAACGGAGCACTGATCATGTCCTGCTCGAGGCGGCCTGCTTGGCGGAATCGGAGCAGTATCTCCGAGCTCAGGAAGTGCTCTTGGCCCGTCTTCGGGAAGTAGAGGATGCGGCTGATAAGGAGCGATTGCAGACGGCGGTTGAGACTTTTCGCCGCCAATCGAAGTTCGGTCCCGCTCTGGAGGGGCTGGAATTGGAAAAAGAGGGAAAATTCTCAGAGGCGATGGACCGCTACACCAACGTGCTCGATCAAGCTCCCGATACCGCCTGGGTCTTGGTGCGCCGGGCTTTCTGTCTGGCCAAGACGGGGGATCCAGCGGGAGCCAAGGCGGATCTGCGCCGGGCTATGCGGCTCATGCCGGAAACGGCGACCGACCGGGTGACCATCGCCTGGGCGAAGGCAAGCTGTCCATTTCTGGAATTCAGGGACGGTGCGGGAGCTGTGAGTCTGGCCAAGCGGGCTCTGCAGGATGAGCCCCTCATTCCGACCTACGGCATTCTCGCTTCGGGCTACGCGGAGATGGGGGATTTTCGAAGAGCGCAGGAGACGACCATGCTGGCCTTGAGCAAGACGCCCACCGCCACTGAAAAGAAGGATCTGGAGAGGAAGTTGGCCCTGTTCCGCGAGAAAAAGGCGGAGATGGATAATTGGGCTCCGAAAGCATCGCCAACGGGCGAGAGTTCGTAGGGTTTGGTCGCGGACGGTTCTTCGTCTAGGAATATTGCGATGTTTTCTAAATGGTTTTTCTTTTTGGGTATGGTTGTTCTGGCGATGAGCTGGGTCGCCTGTGGGAAAAAAGTCAGCCCTGGCTCCGCCCTGATCGACCGGGAGCTTTTTTTCGGCAACCCTGCATTGGCGAGTCCGCAACTTTCGCCCGATGGGCGATGGATCGCTTTCCTGCGTGAGAAAAGTGGGATTCTGAATATTCATTTGGTGGCGTGGGGGGAGCCTCTGGAAACGGCCCGGGCTTTGACGGATGAAAAAGGTCGCCCTCCCGCGGGTTTCACTTGGACGAGGGATTCGCGATTCCTTCTGGTTTCCCAGGATTCAGGCGGAGATGAGAATTACCGATTGCGGCGGCTGGATTTGTCGGCTCCGGCGGATCCGGCGACGGGGTTGCCGGTGGCATTGGAATTACCGTTAAAGAAGGGGGCACGGGCGAGCGTGATGGCGTTGCCGAAGGGCAAACCGGGCGAGGCGCTCCTCCAAGTGAATGAGCGGGACGAGAAGTTTTTTGACGTGGAACGGCTCGAGATCGAGGGGATGCGCCGCACTCCGGTGTGGGAAAATAAGGAAGGTTGTGCGGATATCGTGGCGGATCTGGACGGGGTGGTGCGGCTCGCGACTCGGATGACGAAGGATGGGGGGACCGAGCTGATGCGGGTGGAGGGAAAAAAACTTTCCGCGCCGATTCTGAAGGTAAGCTGGCAGGAATCGATGGAAGGGTTTCAGTTTCGGCCGGGCAACCGGACTGCGTATTTGGAAACGAACGTGGGGGCGGAGGATTTGTCGTATCTGGCGGAGATGGACCCCAAGACAGGGCAGTTGAGCAAGATGGAGTCGGATCCGTTGGGCCGGGTGGATCTTTCGCGGGCGGCGTTTTCCGAGGCGACGGGCGAGTTGGTGGGCACGGTGTATTTCGACGATCGGAAGAGGAATTACTGGAAGGACCGGAGTTTCGAGGAGGATTTTCTTTTTCTACGTAAAAATTTTCCGAATCAGGAGGTGGGTTTGGCGGACATGTCCGGGAACGATCGCCGATGGGTGGTGTTGAGTTCAGGCGACACGGATCCGGGGACGTATCACCTGTTCGATCGGGAGGCGCGGAAGGTGACAAAGTTTGGAGCCCTGCGTCCGGATCTGCCTCAGGAGAGGCTGGCTCCGATGAGGCCGGTGCGGTTTCTGTCTTCGGACGGGCTGGAGATTCCGGGATATCTGACTTTGCCGTACGGGAAAAAGGCGAAGGATCTGCCGTTGTTGGTCATGCCGCACGGGGGGCCATGGGCGCGGGACTTCTGGGGCTACAACGGGACGGTGCAGTTTTTTGCGAATCGTGGGTTGGCGGTGTTGCAGCCGAATTTCAGGCAATCGACGGGGTATGGGAAAAAGTTTTATGCGGCGGGTCGGCACGAGTGGGGGGACAAGATGCAGGATGATCTGACGTGGGGGGTGAAGGATCTGGTGGCGAAGGGAGTGGTGGATCCGAAGCGGGTGGCGATTTATGGGGGAAGTTATGGGGGCTATGCGGCGCTGGCGGGGTTGGCGTTCACGCCGGATCTGTATGCGGCGGGGGCTTCTTTCGTGGGGCCTTCCAATCTTTTCACCCTGCTAAATTCGATTCCCCCGTACTGGGAGTCGGTGCGTCGGCAGTTTGATTATTTTGTGGGGGACCCGAAGAACCCGGCGGACGAGGCGCGGATGCAGAGGCAGTCCCCGATTTTCTCGGTTGGTAAGATGAAGGTGCCGCTTCTGGTGGTGCAGGGGGCGAATGATCCGCGGGTGAAGAAAGCGGAATCGGATCAGATCGTGGAGGCGTACCGGAAGCGGGGGCAGGCGGTGGAGTATTTGGTGGCGGCGGATGAGGGGCATGGGTTTGCGCGGCCGGACAACCGGATGGCGGCGATGCTGGGGCTGGAGCGTTTTCTCCATCGGCACATTGGGAGTGCGCTACAGGAAGAAGCTCCGGGATGGCTGGAGGAGAAGTTGAACAAGCTGGTGATGGGGGGAGTTGGGGCTGGCGAAAATAAAAAAGCAGAAGATTCCAAATAACGCCAAGCGGTTTTCGGATCCGCCCTGGGGGATAAATTCACCCCCTCATTCACAGAGGAAAAGAGGCAAGTTTATTACAAGTTATTCACCGAAAAAATTCACCCCATAGTTTCGGTATTTGGCGTTTGTGGCGCACTGGATACGTTAACTCTTGGTTCATTGAAAGAACAGAGTCTGGTGGGAGGGGCGAAAGTCTACTCCCATTTGAAGGCTCTCAGGATAGCTCCAGGTAACTGGAGAATGGTCGGGGATACTTGACTGCCCCGGCCCCCAGGTTGGATCACAAGTCCAGCAAGGGCATGTCTCACCGAATCCCGCGGCCGGGGTCGCACCCGGAAAGCATCGGCAGAGTAAGAGTGAAAGCGAATACGATGACGGTGTCCGTAGAATGCGAATAAGGGGTTTGAGAGGCTGGCAGCGATAACTAAAGAAGCCGCGTGCTAGCTGAGTCACGTTGAAGGGGAGGTTTCGACCCCTTTGGCGGACACAGTCGCTCCAAGAAAAGGGCGATGGTTGCTACTGTGAGGAAAGTCAGGTGTTCGAGGTTGGCCTGAGTTAGGGGTTGTAAGACCCTTGGCTCTAAGGTTCCCCCTGATGCGGGGGGAAAGCGAAAGGGGCTAACCCACGGATAGACGGAGACGAGAGATCAGGCCGGCAGGCTTGGTCAACAGCTCGGCTCCGAGTTCGGGGGGCGGATCCGGGAGGGACGTCGCTCGGCTACGAGGAAAAAGCAACCTGAGAGGTAAGAAGCTAGACCCGTGGCGGGGGGCCAACGCGGTGCCAAAAGCACTGGCAGTCCTCCTGACCATAGGCGGTGACCCGCAAAAACACCTGTCACAGGGTAATTCTCGTGGGTGGGTCAACGCCGTGTGTGGCGCGCCCGTACCGGCAGGTACGGACCGAACCAGGCAAAGAGGCTTCACTCAATAAATTGCGATCAGGGATGGTCGCAGCGGCCCTGCTATGAGGCCGAAACATCTCCTCCGCCGTGAAGCGTGGGCGGTGAATAGCGTCGGGGAACTGGCAGCCGAAGCAAAAAGCAGGATGAATCGAGAGATTGGTCCAGGCGCCAAATAGCCAGTCGATGGGGAAGAGAGCGTGGCGAACTCCCACACCCGTATGAACCCTTGGAGGCAAAACCTCCATGGGTTCTTTTTTTGTCCATCGGCATTGTTTTTGCAGGAATCCGAATTGGAAAAAT
>CAIVGD010000066.1 GCA_903905395.1 uncultured Verrucomicrobiota bacterium | reverse complement strand
AAGGTTTACCCCGATGCGGTGACCGCACTAAAGGGATTGCTCCGCCATGGTCTTGCCATCGCCGCTGGCGGATTCGGTTTATGTGGGATTCCGGAAAAACTTATTTCCGCAATACGGGAAAGCGGCGTGGGAGATCTCACGATCATTGGCAATAATGCTGGAGTCGACGATTTTGGCATGGGCCTTCTTTTACAAAGCCGTCAAGTCCGCAGGGTGCTGGCCTCCTATGTGGGGGAGAACAGGGAGTTTGAACGTCAGGTGCTGTGCGGTGAGATTAATTTGGAACTGGTGCCGCAAGGCACCCTTGCCGAACGGATACGGGCTGGAGGGGCCGGTATCCCGGCTTTTTATACCAGCACCGCCGTAGGCACAGCCCTCGCCACAGGCAGGGAAACGCGGTTTTTTGACGGAAAAGAATATGTGATGGAGCCGGCCATCCGGGCCGATCTCGCTTTGGTCAAGGCATGGAAAGGAGATCGATCCGGCAATCTCATCTATCGCAAGACCGCCCGCAATTTCAATCCGATGATCGCGACTTGTGGCAAAATCACCATTGCGGAGGTTGAGGAACTCGTCGAGATCGGCCAATTGGATCCCGACCAGATCCACACTCCGGGAATCTATGTGGATCGTATCGTGCACGGCACCGGATATGAAAAACGCATCGAGATACGCACCGTGCAAGGCCCCTCCGGAAAAAAAGAAACGCCCGCCCGCGAACAAATCGCCCGACGAGCGGCCCGGGAACTGTCCGACGGCTTCTGCGTCAATCTCGGGATTGGAATTCCCACGCTGGTCGCCAACTTTATTTCACCCGACGTTCATGTCACCTTGCAGTCGGAGAATGGTCTTCTGGGAATCGGTCCATTTCCGCCTGAGGCCTCCGTGGATCCAGATCTGATCAACGCGGGAAAACAGACGATTACCACCGTGCCAGGCTCGGCTTTTTTCTCCAGTGCTGATTCCTTTGCCATGATCCGCGGCGGGCATATCGATCTCTCCATCCTCGGCGCCCTAGAGGTGGCCGCCAACGGGGATATAGCAAACTGGATGGTGCCGGGGAAAATGGTCAAAGGCCCCGGCGGCGCGATGGATCTGGTTGCCGGCGTCCCACGGGTCGTGGCCGTCATGGAGCATTGCGCGAAAGACGGAGCTCCAAAAATTTTGGTCAATTGCACACTGCCCATCACTGGTCGGAGCGTCGTCAATCGCATCATTACGGAACTTGCCGTGTTCGATGTCTTGCCCGCAGGCGGTCTCGTGCTTCGCGAGCTTTCTGATGGCGTCACTCTCGAACAGATTCAGGCCAAGACCGGCTGCCCTTTTGCCATCTCTCTGGAATCGTGCGGTTAGTTTGCGGACAAGGAAATCGCCACGCGCTCGCGAAGTTGGAGAGATTGGAGGGCCGCCTCAATCACGGCCATGGAAACGATTGCCTCCGCCGAAGAACTTTCCGGGCTCCGCAGCCCGGCCGCCGCATCAAAAAAGGCCTTATGTTCCAACCGATAAAGACTGTCCCTTTCGGCCGGGAAAATAGTGACTTCCGGCACCTTCCCATCCTCTTGTCCAAACCGTAGGATCCCCGTGTTCAGATCAAAAACCATCCACCCCCGATCCCCGACGATCTCGTATTCATGTCTCTCGGGTGCCTGCAGATAATTCAGATGGATCGTGGAAATCAGCGGCCCATCATAGTCGCAGGTTACCGAGGCGAAGTTGGGATTGGATTGCAAAGGCAGACTGCCCCCTTGACCTCCGGCCGCATAGATCCCCTGCGGCGCCTTCCCCAACAACCAGAAAAGAAGATCAGGTTGATGCGCATAATCGAGAAACAGGGCACCAGCCATATCCCGTTGATATCGCGTTCGCGAGTTGACCAACGTGACATAGGTTCCCACGCGACAATGGACGTGGTGAATGGAACCAAGCTCCCCCGATCGTATCGCATCATAAATCCTGCGTAACGCAGGGTGAAAGTGGAGTTGGAATCCCACCGCCAATACCCCGCGGGATTTTTTTGCCGCACCCACAATAGCCCTGGCTGTTTCCAGCTTGTCACTCAGCGGCTTCTCGCAGAGCACGTGGATGTTCGCACCCAATGCAGCGCAGGCTTGCCCCGCATGACAATGATGCGGTGTCGCCAGAACCACCATTTCAGGTTGGGTGGCCAGCATCTCCTCAAACGAGTGGTGGATCACGGTTGGGGCTGGCAGATCCTTTTGGGCGCCTGTCCTAGCTTCCTTGGAGGATTCACACCATTCCACGGCGGTGTCCTCTCTTTCGGCAAGTAACCTCGCATGCCTCCGACCAATTGAACCCAATCCCACAACAACAATACGCCGCTTTAACGCCATAAAGAAAAACCGCCGTCGACAACCAGATTTAACCCAGTCACGTAGTCCGAGGCCGGCGAGGCAAGAAAAAGAACCGCTCCCTTTAGATCAATCCCATCCCTCCCCATGCGCCCCAATGGCGTCCGGTCGCTGTAATCCTTGACGAACCCCGCCGGCAACTCCGACCGCTCAAAACCACCAGGGGAAATCGCATTCACACAAATCCCATTCGGCGAAAGTAAACCAGCCAAATCCCGCGTCATTCCCAGAATCCCGGCTTTGGCCGCCGCATACTCAATCGGCTGCCCTTTCATCCCGTTCCGCTCATACATCCGGCGGTCCCGACCAATCAGGGCAGCCACGGAAGAAATAGAAATAATTTTCCCGCTTTTTTGCGGGATCATGATCCGTGCGGCCGCTTGGCAACAGTGCAAAGTGCCCGTGAGATTGATGGCGATGAGCCGCCCCACATCCTCAGGGTCCCGCTCCAGCAGGTGACAAGCTCCACTCCCCGATCCGCCTCCGGCATTGTTGATCAGAATATCAAGGCGGTTTTTCCAACTCCCCGCCTGACCGATGACTTGTGCGATACTTCCTGTCTCGGTTGTATCGAGGCCAAAGGAGGTGGTCTCCACCCCAAATTCACGAGCCAGCCTTTTCGCCGATTCTTCGGCATCCTGTGCACGGCGAGACGTGAGAATCACTTTTGCCCCAGCTTCAGCTAACGCTTCCCCCATGTCATAACCCAAATGCCGCGCCCCCCCGATAATCAGAGCCACCTTCTTATCGAGGCGGAACATCTGAAGAACGGAATGGCTCATCGTTGTGGAGGAAGCTTAAAGCGAGTTAGATCGGATGGATAAAGTTGCTTTGCGCATTGGCTGGAAGCTTCTCCAGAATCGTCCTTAATCGGCTACACATCTCCTCCGCTTCCGGGGAGGAAAGACGGCGACAAGGCTTGCGACGCATGGCCTGGCTCACTCCAGTTTTGGCGAGAATCGCCTCAATACAGGCCATCACCCCAAAGCTTTCCATTAAAATAATCGCATCTGTCACGATACGTTGGATCTGGAATGCCTCCTCCATCCGACCCCCCTCAACAGCCACTTGCATCGCCACAAAGGCCCTGGGAAAAACATTGTAGGTCGATCCCACACCCCCGTGGGAACCCAAGCCCAAGGCCGCGGCGAATTGTTCATCCCTCCCATATAAAACAGAAAAGTCACTACGCATGGAGACCAGACGCCTCATCAACAGAAGATTGTAATCGGTGAATTTAATACCCGAGACCCCCGCGATGTCGCTCAGGCGCACCAGTTGGTCAAACGTCGCCTCCCACTTATTATAGACAGGAATATAATAAATATAGACCGGTAGTCCACCCGCCGCACTGGCCAGCTCCCGATAGTAGCTCTCAATTTCCGGGAACGGCCTGCTGATGGGCGGGATGGCGGCCACGCCGTGAGCACCCGCCTCTGCGGCATGTGCTGCCAGCTTGCATGACATCCGAACGTCTTGCGTACCCACATGCGCCATAATCGCCCCCTTAGTTCCGCACAGCTTGACCGCAAGCTCCACCGCCTTCTTGCGTTCATCCAAGGTCATTTGATAGCCCTCCCCAGTCAACCCCCCCACGTAAAGCCCAGCCACCCTCTCCTCCATCAACCAGATAGCCAGACGGGAAAAAGCCTCTTCATCAAAGGCGTCATCCACGCCGCAGGGGGAAGCGATGGCCGGAATAACCCCTCGAAAAAGTAAAGCAGGTTTGCCCATTCTCATCGCCTCACACTGATTCACCCCTCACCGAATTCCAAGCCGTCATTGTCCGTAGCGGCCAGAAGGTAACTCATTCGCCAGCCAGCCCTGGCCCTTTTCCCGTGAAGGCCCCCTTCGCCCTATGCCTGGATCCTCGGAGGTCTGCCACACTATCCCCGGGTGCCAATTCTACCGCGATCTTGATCTTCACCCCTCCCTTCAAGCGGCCTTCTATACGATCAATCAAGGTCTCGGCCGCCGTATGCCCGAGTACCAGCGGATGCTGCTGGATCGTGGTGATGCGAACCGTTTGTTCGCCCGGCTCAAGATCCCCAAATCCCACAATCGAAATATTTTCAGGGGTAGTCAGATGGAGCCGTTTGATAATACGAAACCCCTCGGAGGCCACGTGAATCGAATCAAAGGCGATCGCGGTAATGCGGTGATCCGAACGGAATATTTTCTGCAAAACACTTGAGAGATTGTGCTGGGATTTTGAAAAGTTGTGCAACTTGGCGGAAAACTCTTTCAACTTGCTCTCATCGATCGCCTTTTGAAACCCCCGGGCCCGCTCCAGTAGATCATTTCGCGATACGTCTTGGGAGATAAAGGCCACGTGCTTATGCCCCATTTCCACCAAGTGTCGGCCTAAGAGGTACCCCCCATGGAAATCGTCGGTTTGCACCTGGTCAATCATCTCGCCAGCCGGTGCGGCCGTATTGAGATAAATGTTGTGCACTTTTGGAAACGGCTTCACAAACGGCCGGTTAATCACCAACCCTTTTATCCCCGTAGCGAGAACGTATTGACGGAACTTTTCAATATCGAAGTCCCCAGTGGGCGACTGAAAGAAAAGCACCCCATAGCCACGCGAGGCCGCCGACTCCTGAATCCCCACCAGCAGGTGCGCAAAGAACGATCCCGGTCGTAAATTAATCAAAACTCCGATAACCGGAGCATTTTTGGCAAACTCTTCGATCGCATAAGTTCCGGCTCCAATACGCCTCTCCAGATACCCATCCGCGACCAGCATCGCCACTGCCTTGTTGCAGGTTGTCTTGTTGATTTTAAATCGTGTGGCTAGTGCTTGCTCGGAAGGCGCTTTCTCTCCGGGCCGCAACCGCCCGCTACGAATCAATCCTAGGATGTAGTTACGGACGGTTAGATGTTTTTGCGTGTGGGGTTCTATCATCTGTGGACTTGGGAGATTGATTCTGGGCCTTCGCCAGCCAGTAGCTCCACAGCCAGTTGACTACGGCATCGCCACTTAAACAACGCTCAAGCCACTTCTGGTTCTCCGGCAGATGCCCCCTGGGGTCAATCTTATAAAGCATCTCCCCAATATCCAGCCTCTCGAGGATGCTCCAAGCAACCCTCTTCCACCCACACTCTGGAAACAGCGGGTCCGCCGCCAAAAGAGCCCTGGCAAACATCGTGGGCGAATGCCCAGACCTCGCCGCAGAAACAAATCCCTTGGCCTCCCAAACTGGATTCGGTTTCCCTCCCGAATAGTAGGGGGTTTCTACTTCGCGGGCCGTGCCAGCCTCCTCGTCATAGGTGAACTCTCCACGCTGGAGGCAGTCCTCCCCCAGATCCGGCAGGCACGAAATAATCAATTCTTTCAATTGGGAAAGCCAGAGAGCGCGGTGGGGCGCTTCGTACAACAATAACGGCGCCAGTGAAAGTTGGCCTTGGGCCGCCTGCTCCAGTTTGAATGGCCAGTGCCCTTGGGCTCCCGATCCACGCCATCGGGAGAGCGTGGTGGAGAAAAAGGGGGGTAGATCTCGGACCGCGTCCAAGGCGACCAAACGCTGAAACTCATCGTAATATTGTTGTCGGCCCGTCTGCCGCCAGGCCAGCCAAAGAAGCGGAGGAAATCGGTTGGTCGGCCAAGGCCACTCAAAATCCCGTTCCCGATAGGGGTGCTTGTAATCCCGATTCATCCAAAAATTCGCGATCCCTTGGATGATTCGGGCGATCTGGACACGCTCCTCCGTTGTGGCCAGCGCCCCAAACTGGTCAAGCCCCCAGGCCGCATAGAGACATTGGTCCGTGGAGATTTCCGGCGAAAGCCGACCGTTATGAAACTTCGAAAAAAAACCTGAAGCTAACGATTGGGAGCATTCGTAAAGATCACTAATGGCCACAAACGCCGCCCGAGCGGTTCGGAGGGCTTCCTCATCCTTGGTTACTTGATATTTGAGAACTTGCGCCGACAGCCAAGCTCCCGTGCACATCCCGCAATTCTCATACGCAAAGTAGCTCCCAAAATCCTCGGTCCCCAAGGCTGGGGGATGCCTCATACGATCTACCCCCGGTCCAAACTCTTCTGCACAAAACGGCTTTCCAGTTGCCGAATCTACAAAGGACAACACCAAACCATGCTGTTCAATTAACTTGTCCCGAACGAAGCCCTCCAGCCGTGAGGCCTTGCCCTCCAACGCCGATCGCGTCACACCGCTTTTTTTCCGAAACGCCGCACAAAAAACAGTGAAACAGCCCCCACTACCAGCAGAACGAAGGGGCTCGGTTCGGGGACAGCTTGGAACTCGAGTTGAGATCCGTTAAATTGAAAAGCACCCGTATTGCCAGCTCCCAGATTTGTGAAGGTGAAATCCGTGGTAGCGAAGCTCGTGCCTGCGACACCACCTCCGACAGACGCGGTGCTTTCCCAATCCACCAGCTTGAATGTCCCCATGGCTGTGCTCCCCAAGAAATCAAAGCGGAAGGCCTGTCCAGTCCCTTTGATAAACTCGCTGGTTGCACCAGTAATCTGGAGAAGATCCGCCGTGTTGGCTGCGCCTAACTCAAACTTCCAATCGGTAGTTGCACCCCCGCCTAGCAGACCCCCATTCCAAGCCACATCATTCGCCACCGTGAGTGTCCCAATGCTGTTTCCTGGCGCCAAGATACCGCTGATCGTGGTCGCGCCCGTAATCCTACCCGCCCCAGCAAGAGTCGCCCCAGAGAAAATGTTAACCGCAGCAGCACTCGCGGTGGTGTTCCCGGTGTT
>CAIVGD010000065.1 GCA_903905395.1 uncultured Verrucomicrobiota bacterium | reverse complement strand
TCGCGCGGGCGACGTCGGTGGCGAGAGGCCACTGCTGGTGGCCGGCCCGAGTGGCGGCTTTCTCTAGGGAAAGAACCAACCACGTCTCGTTGAGTCGAGTCGGGGAAGCCCCTGGGATGGACACCAGAGGAAGGGGGTCGGGGATTATTTCTTTAGCGAGCACTGAGGTTTTTTACTTCGCTGACAAAATCGCGGGCATCGCGGAATTGGCGGTACACGGAGGCAAAGCGGACATAGGCGACCTCGTCCATTTTCTTGAGGCAGTCCATGATCTTCTCGCCTATGGCGGTGGTGGGAATTTCGCGACCGTACTTTTGCTCCAACTCCTCCATCACCTTATCGACTGTCTTTTCAATGAGTTCCGGACTGACGGGGCGCTTCTCGCAGGCTTTCTGGAAGCCGAGAACCAGTTTGCGCCGATCAAAGGGTTCGTAACGTCCATCCCGTTTCACGGCACGAAGATCTTCACGTTCAATTTCTTCGTAAGTGGTGAAACGATAGTTACAGGCGAGACATTCGCGGCGTCGTCGAACAACTGCTCCGTCTTTCCAAGGACGCGAATCGATCACCTTATCTTCTTCAATATTACATTTTGGACATTTCATACAACTCCTTGTGTTGCGCCGAAACTATCAGTAGGGGATATGGGGTCAAATAAATTTTTTACATAAAAACTCTTTTTTATGTGAAAAGTATGTTTACTGGTATTTTATGGAACTGTTCAATTTAACTATAATATCCTTAGCAAATTTGTGAAATTGAAGTATGTTGAAGTAACTCGGCATGAATTATTTTCAACGATGGCATCAAGTTGGGATTGGGGGTGTCCTATTGGCTTCTGTCTTGTGGACTATCTCCTGCGGAGATGCGGTGGCTGGCAATGTGTATGTCTCGCGCTTCTGGCACAATCACCAACCCATATACTGGCCAGAATGGAATGGGGGTTCCCAACCGGAAAGGGTTCAATTCGCAGAGGATTCGATTCTGCTTAAGTCTGGGCAGGTCTACGACTCGGGGACCGCTCATCCGGAAAACGATCTGTCGGCGATTTTCGGCGTTGGCGACCGGATCAATGCCTACCAAAGCGGACCCCGCAACTCCTTGGCCAATGTAAACAGCGGAGGTTACGCCATGAGTTACTCCGGTTCCCTGATGAACAATGTGGCGAGTCTGGGGGCTGCCAATTCTTTAGGCTACGGATCGGGCTGGTGGAATGGGAACCGTGAGGCCCGCAACTGGATGACGCCCGGCGGAAGCCGAAAACTGGATTTGGTGGGCTTCACGTATCATCACTCCCTCGGTGCGGTTTTGCCGAAAGAGGTTTTCCGGAAAGAGATCCAGATTTTCAAGGAGGCCTATTACAAGGCTTGGAACACCGGCAGCGCGACGAATCATTCCAAGGGATTTTTCCCGACGGAGATGGCTTTTTCGCCCACCATGATCGATGTCCTCTCAGATGAGGGATACCAGTGGGTGATCGTAGCGAGCCACCACCTGAGCCGAACCTTGCCGGGCTATATGGGGAATGCCGCCTACACTTCGCCCGAGGCGAACAGCTGGAAAATTTTTTCCAGCCCGCCCAATCAGGCGGACCAATTGGGCAGCGTGAGTGGCGGAGCCTGGTGGTTTGGCACGGGAAATGTCGGGGAGACGGCTTGGAACCACGCGCCCTATGCCTACCAACTGCATAAGTCCAAATATGTGAATCCGGAAACAGGGGCGGCGAAAACCCTCGTGATGGTGCCGTCGGATGACATCCAGAGTTACAAGGCCGGTTACTCGGGTTGGCAAAAGGGGTTCGTCGACAGCAATGTGGCTCCGTACGCCAACGATGCCAGCCGGCCTTGTCTGGTGATGCCCGCCACGGACGGGGATAATGCGTGGGGAGGAGGATCTTCTTCGTGGGACGGGGATGCGCCGAGTATGATGAACAACGGGACCTATCCCGGAGTCGCCATCCAGGATTTCGTCAACCAATACGGAGGGGCGGCGGACACTGTTCATATTGAGGACGGAGCATGGATTTTTCCGGAAAGCGATTACGGGTCGCCAAACTTTCTCAAATGGGTGGAGCCGCCGGTGGCCAACTCCACAGCGACCAACCGGGTGTACAACACCCAGATCGACATCGAGACCCCCGGGTTTGCGACCAAGTTTTATAGTTGGGCTCCGGTGATTGCAGGGGCCAACTGGTGTCAGACCGCCGAGCAGATGATCATCAGCGAAGGAGGATCCGTTCAGGCTTGGAAGATCCAGGATCCCTACGACAACCTGAACAGCCGAAGCTACAACAGTCCGAATCTGGCGGAGAGGGCCTGGCATATCTACCTCGCGGGGCTGGATTCGGGCTTCAACTATTACGGTGGATTGGGCAACGACGATGAAATCAAATCCTCCTTGGCGACTCGGAGGGCCTATGAGCTTCTGGAGACCTATGTGAACGCCCGCAAAGCGACCATCGACCACACACCTCCCACGGTCTTCAAACCCCAGCGGTTTCCGTATAATCCGGGCGGATACACATTCGGCTGGATCAATTCGATCCCCGGAGGAAACACCAGTGCCCTGAAAAAAATGAATTCGGAATTCTACGTCTGGACCCATGCGTATGACGTTTCCGGGATCACGAACATTGTTCTGAAAATCCGGAAGGACAACGACGGGGTGAATTCCATGGCCAGCAATGTGAACGAAGTGTACGACCCCGCCGCGCTTGGGTTGAATACCTCCGAGGTGGGAAGCTGGGTTTCGATATCCATGACGAAGAGGATCCTGCCCTCCACCGCGGCAACCCTGACTGCGGCGGCCAACAATTCGCAGATCAAATATTTCAGCCAAGCGGTCTCTCCGGTGGTGGCGGACTATTACTTTGCCCGGATCGACAACAGCAGTTTTCCCAACTTCCGGAACAATCTCTTCGATTATTACATCGAGGCAACCGATGCCCGGGGCAATGTCAGCAAGAGCGATATTCAGCACGTTTTCGTCGCGGATGACGCCGGAGGTGGCGGCGGAGGTGGCCCGACCATCGGCCCCGTAACAGCCAGCCCGGAGCCTCCGGTTGCGGGTCAATCAGTAACCATCACTTACGATCCGACTGGGCGGAATCTGGCTTCGGCTACCTCCGTCAACATCCATTACGGATACAACGGGAGTAACTGGACGACTGTGCCGGGAGTCGCCATGACCAAGGACATTTCCGTTTGGAAATACACATACACCGTGCCGACAAATGCCACGACGATCGCCACTTGCTTCAACAACACCGCAGGAACTTGGGACAGCAATGGGGGGCCGAATTGGAATTTTTCAGTCACAAGCGCCACAACGCCCACCAATCCGCCGGCCGTGCCGACCGGTTTGACGGCACAGGGAATTGCAACCAATACCGTTTCTTTGAGCTGGGATTCGATGGTCACGGCCTCCGGTTATATGCTGTATCGCGATGGCAACCTGATCTCGTCTTCCGCGGGAACAAGTTATCTGGACGGCACCTGTCTGCCGGATACGACCTACCAATATACGCTCACGGCAGCGAATGCCGCCGGAAGCTCCGCCCCCTGTCTGCCGGTTTCCGCCACAACGTATTTTGCCGCACTTTCGAACTACTCCCTGAGGCTGGTCAATCCCGGGTCGTCATTTCTCACCCCCCAAGGAACTCTTGTCTGCAGCGGACAGTCAGGGCTGGGTTTGACCAATGGACTCCACTGGAGCAATTCGCTCAATGGTCAGACCGGTTCCATCTCCTTCACCGGGCTGACCAACTCTTCGGGATGGGCTTGGAGTAATTCCATCGCTCTGGGCCAAGGATCCAACCGCATCATCTTCTCTGCGAGCTATCAACCCCCCGCCTTGATCCGTCAGGACAGTGCCAGCAACAGCAGTTATGTCGCTGGATGGACTAACGGATCCTCGGGTGGATCGGGGTTCGGTTCATGGGGCTTCAGCAATACCGCCAATGCCGGATTCTTTCTCGCCGGCACCAATGCCCCGAATATGAATGTAAACTCCTCCAACGGGTTCGGCCTATATGCCAGTTCCAACGGGGTGGCTCAGGCCTCACGGAATCTTCCGGCCGCGATGAAAACCGGGGAGAGCTTCTCCCTTCGTTTGGACAACAACTGGATCAATAACGGGAGCCGGGTCGGGATGGCTTTGGCTAACTCTTCCGGAAGCAACCGCTTCTCCTTTTATTTCATCGGTGGAGAAAGCAATTATCGGATCGATGATGCCACCAACGGGGTCGTCACGGCCGTGCCTTATTCCGGCGATGGCTGGCTTTTGAATTTTGAACTAACCGGAAGCAATAGCTATCGGTTCACGGCGGGGACCAACCAGATCACCGGCAACCTGGGGGGTAGCGGATCCATAACTCAACTGGTGGTCAGCAACAACAATTCCGGACCGGACACCCCCTATAATCTCTATGTGGGGGATATGACCTACTCGGAAATCCAATCCGCGGCGGTGACGCAGCTCGAATCTCCCGTGGTTTTTTATAATCCCATAACCCAAGGAATTCCGGACAGCTGGTGGATCCAATACTTTGGTTCGACCACGGGAGTTTCCTCGGACACGGATTCGGACGGGGATGGTTTCACGAACTTGCAGGAATATGCTCTGGGGACGGATCCCACGAGTGCGACCTCCACGTTTAAGGTTGGTGAAATCACCCGGAGTGGCAACACCTTGACTGTTTCCTGGGTTTCGGTATCTGGAAAAAGCTATCAAATCCAGACTCGGGCTTCCCTGAGCAGTGGATCCTGGGCGGATACTGGATTCGTCATCACTGCCGGCGGAACGACGACCTCGACGAGCGTCTCGGTTCCTGCCGATGCGACTGCTTACTTTGTCCGAGTGAGTTTGGTGCCGTAGGAGTTTTTAAAGTTCTGCCCCGCTGCCCGATTTTCTTTCGTGATAAAACAACTCCTCTCGCCCGCGATCGCGCTTCTTTCCCTAGCTTCTCCAGTCCTCGCGCAAAATGCCTTTCATGTGACCTATCTCTGGCACATGCATCAGCCTATTTATTATCCCTACGAATCGGCGAATGTCACCGACAGCTCCGGGCTTTTTAACTTCAGCATCCGCGGAGTCCACGACGCGCGCCTTGGCAGTTACGGGGAGTGGCCGAAGAACGCCGTCCAGCAGGGTACTGATATCCCTCACGCCGGGGTGCAGGTTAGTTTTTCCGGTTCACTCATGGAGAACATGAACAACCTCTACGACACCGGCTGGCGCGATCACTACCGCTATGCGCGCAACACCCTGCGCACTTCGTTGAACAACCCGCGCCTCGATACGGTGGGCATCGCCTACCACCACTCGCTCATGCCGCTCACCACGAAGGAATCCATGCGCATGCAGATCCGCCTGCACAAGGAAGCCTACTTTGACAACTGGGCCTCCGGGGGGAACTACTCGAAGGGCTTCTGGCCGCCCGAGTGTGCCTTCGACGTGAACATGATCCCCGCCCTCGTCGCCGAGGGACTCGAATGGGTCATCGTGGATAACGGCCATTTCGACCGGGCCTGCCAGAACTACCCGTGGGCCCCCGCCGCGAGCATCCGTCCGAACAAGTCCGACCAGATCAACCCCGACCCCGCTTCAATCGGCAGTCAGTGGGTTCAACTCAACAACGTCTGGGCGCCCACCAAAGTTTCCGCCCCTTGGGGATACCAACCGCATCGAGTGCAATATGTGGATCCCAACAGCGACCCAGCTCATCCCGTTGTACAGCGCATCGTCGCCGTCCCCGGTGCCCGCTACGAGGGCAACGAAAACGGGCGCGGTGGCTATGGTGCCTTCAAACCGCAAAACGTCTGGGGCGACAAAGTGTCGGTTAACAATAATGCCGCGCACCCCATGCTCATCCTTTGCCACAGTGACGGCGATAACTACGGCATGCTCAATGCGGACGCCTACAACGGCCAGCATGGCAATTTTCTAAATATGGTGCGCACGAATCCCGATTTCGAGCATACCTCCGTGCAGGATTATCTGGATCTTTATCCCGTTCCCACCAACGACATCATCCAGGTTGAACCGGGATCCTGGGTCGGCATCGACGGCGGCACGCCGTATTTCGACAAATGGCGGGAGAATAACGCCGTGAACGGCGAGCATCCCGACCTGTGGTCTTGGTCTGTGCTGGTGGCTGCGGCGAACAGGGTGATCACGGCGGACAGTCTTGAAAATAGTTATTCCATGAACGATGTGCGCTGGGGCATCGGCCCCGATACCGCCAAGGCCTGGCACTTCTTTCTTCAGGCAGAAACTTCCTGCTACTGGTATTGGGATTTCGATCGTGCCAACCCCTGGGATGGGAACGCGACCCGCGGCTGTAATTTTGCGGTGGCAGAGGCGAACAAGGTCATCGCGCGCCACACCGGCACCGACACCGTAGGTCCCACGATCTGGCCCCCCCAGCGCGACATCTACAATCCGGGAGGCAAGAGTTTCAACGAAACGGCTCTGCAATCCTCCGATTTCACAGTTTCCACTTTCGCGGACGATGTCAGCGGCATTCCCTCGGGCTCGGTGAAGCTCTACTGGCGCACCGACAACGACGGCATCAACCCGCTCAACGAATACGATAACGAGCTCTACGCCTACAATTCCGCGAAGACATCGGCGTGGAGCATCGCGACCATGACTGCCGACTGGTACCCCACCGTCCAGGGTCCGAAAGTTCCGACTCCCGCCTGCCGAGCTATGCGTTATCAGGGCATGGTCTCCGGACAGAACAATGTCCTCATCGATTACTTTGTCGAAGCCACCGACACCAAAGGCAATGTTTCGCGTAGCGACATCAAGCATGTCTGGGTAGGGGACAATACCGGTGGCGGCGGGGGAGGCGGAGGATCCCTCGGTAATGGCGTTACTCTCGACCCGGTGAATCCCGTCGCCGGCTCCCCCGTCAAAATCAAATACAATCCCGTAGGACGTGGCTTAAGCAGTGCCTCGCCAGTTTATCTTCACGTCGGCCAAAACGGCTGGCTTACTCGCGTCACGCCACGACCAGCCATGACTTTGGTCAATGGGGTTTGGGAATACACCTACACGCCGACCGTTGGAACGACCGCGCTGAACATCGTTTTCACCGCAAATCCTGAAGCCACGTCCAATCTCGCTTGGGATAACAACAGTGGCTCGAATTGGAATACGAGTGTCACTACGTCCTCCACCACCGAACCTCCGGATCGGCCTCTGAATCCTTCGGTCGTCGCACTTTCGCACGTCTCCCTCTCGCTGGACTGGGAGGATGCTCCACGGGCGACCGGCTACACGATTTATCGCAACGATGTTGAAATCGGAACGTCATCGACCAGTCAACTTTTGGACACCGGATTGAATCCCGAGACGAGCTATTCCTATCGTGTATTGGCCACCAACACGGCTGGCTCGTCCGGTTTGTCGGATATTTTTCAAGGCACCACCTTTTTCTCTCCCGTCGAGACTCATGGCCTGCGGATTACTTCTCCGACCGGTCCGTCCCAAACCAACTCCAGCGTGTTTCTTTATCAGGGACAGGCTGGATTGGGTCTGACCAACGGTTTGGGCTGGACTAATATCTCCAGCGGGCAGGGAGGGGTGATTTCTTTCACAGGCCAGACAAACTCCTCCGGCTGGGCTTGGAGTGCGAGCATTCCACTCAGCTCGGGATCCAACACCATCAGATTTACGGGCAGTTATCAGAGCAATTCGGGGACCATGACGAACGGGGCTGATTCTGCGATGAGTTCGGCTTATTCCTCGGGTTGGGGCAACGGCTTGAATGGGGGAAGCGGATTCGGGCCTTGGTCCTTTGTTTCCACCGGTAGCGCGGGCTCTTTTCTGGCGGGTGCCTCCCATACGAACATGAACGTGGGGGCCAGCAACGGCTTCGGCCTCTGGGCGAACAGCGGAGGGACCATCTCAGCGATCAGAAATTTCAACACCTCAATGTCCACGGGCAGCGTGCTCACCCTCCGCTTTGACAATAACTGGATTAACTCAGGCAGTTCGGTCGGGGTGGCTTTGGCAGATTCCGGCAATACGAATCGCTTTGCTTTTTCCTTTATCGGAGGAGAAACCAACTATCGGATCAGCGATGCCACGGCGGGGCGGATCTCCGGAATTCCGTACACTTCGGGTGGCCTCCTTATGCAGTTCGAGCTCACGGCTAGCAACACGTACCGGTTGACGGTGGGGACGAATGTTGTGACCAACACTCTGGCTTCGGGTGGGGAGATTTCCAAGTTGGTGGCGAGCAATAACAACTCCGGACCGGACACCGATTATAACTTTTATCTTGGGGAAATGGTCCTGACCTCTCCCCAGAGCACGACCATCAGCACGACTATGGATTCACCCGTGATCACTCTCAACACCACGACCGACGGCCTGCCGAACAGTTGGTGGATCCAATACTTTGGTTCGACCACGGGAGTTTCCGCGAGCACGGATTCGGACGGGGACGGTTTCACGAACTTGCAGGAATATGCCCTGGGCACGGATCCCACGAGTGCGACCTCCACGTTTAAGGTTGGTGAAATCACCCGGAGCGGCAACACCCTGACTGTTTCATGGGTCTCGGTATCTGAGAAAAGCTATCAAATCCAGACTCGAGCTTCCCTCAGCAGTGGATCCTGGGCGGATACGGGATCGGTCATCACCGCCAGCGGAACTACGAGCTCTACGAGCGTATCGGTTCCTGCCGATGCCACTGCTTACTTTGTCCGGGTGAGTCTGGTGCCGTAGGGAGGGGGAGGACCGCGAGTTTAAGATTAAGTTTAAGTTGAAGTCAGAGGGGAGGCGGCGGACGCCGCGAGATGATTTTGGATTCTTAATTCTTAATTTTTGATTTTAAAGGGGTGCGAAGGTCGACGCGGAGGACCGCGAGTTTAAGCTGACCCTACTTCGCTCGTCCCGTTTTACGGGACAGAGCTACGAAGGGCCATTGCGGGGCGAGGGAGTTGAAGTCAGAGGGGAGGTTAAGACGAGGGAGTGCGACGGCGGCGGAGCAATGTTCCGATACCGAGTGAGACAAGGACTAGGGAACCGATGGAGGGTTCGGGGATAACCGTGGCGTTTAGCATCATCGTACCGTTCCAGACGGAGTTGTCTCCGGAGGCGAAGGTGTCTCCTGCAACGCCACCATCCCAGTTGTTGTCGAACTTGATCGGCTGAATAAAATTTTCTGGGGGGGTGAAGAGCACGTCGCCCGGTCGGTTTTGAGTGCCGAACCACACGGCGTAACTCGCCCCGTCTTCCACGGCCCAGGTTGAGTTGGTATTCGAATCAAAAAGCTCGACAGGAGCGGTGAAGGAAAATCCCGACAAATCCGAAGCGGAGTTAATTCTGGCATTTTCGTCCGTGGTGTACCATTGGATGGAATAACCATACGCCGCCGGACCAGGAGTAAGACCCGCGTTGTTCTGATCCATGGCCACCACGTTGTAGTTCCATCCCGCACCCGCGGTGGCGGAAAGAACAGAGGGGTTATTGGACGGATTGAGTTTGAGTTGCTGGCCCCAACTGGAGGCATTGGCATAGTTGGAATAAAGGAAGATGTTGAAGGAGGCGAGACCTTCTCCAGAGGAAAGACCATTGGCCCAGCGTTGGTACATATTGAATGAGTTCGCAGACGTCCAAGTTCCGGCAGAATTTGCCGAAGTGATGCTGTTG
>CAIVGD010000064.1 GCA_903905395.1 uncultured Verrucomicrobiota bacterium | reverse complement strand
GCTGGAAGCGCTTGCCGAGCCGGTTCTGATCGTTGTCCGGCGCGCGCCGCTTTCGCAGGATGCAAACGATGACATGGTGTTGGAGGTCGCCATCAATGGCCGTGCGGATGCCATTGTGACCAACAATACAAAGCACTTTCGCGAGCCGGCAAAGCGCTTTCGCCTGGAAGTGATGACTCCAGCAGAGTTGCTGAATGAATTCAGGAAGAGGAGATAAAGGGTATGCCCGCAAGCCAGAAGAAAGTTGTAGTGAATAAGTTTCCGCTCCGGCTCATGCCCTCTGTGCGCAGGGTCGCTGAGAATTTCTCGCTGAAGGAAGGCGTCTCGCTCAACCAGTTCATCAATGTCGCTGTGGCTGAGAAGCTTGCCCACCTTCAGCATGAGGATTGGCTGGCACATCGTTCAAAGGCTGCGGCCGGCTCGATTGCCAAGGCCTTGCAGATTCTCGACCGTCCAACGGGTCATGCGCCAGAAGAAGTAGACAAACTTCCGAAGGGCTATGTCTCGATTCGCCGCAAAGGTGCGAGTGGGCGATGATGGTCCAAGTCACATGCCTATGCCTATCCCGAAATCGTAAGTAATATCAATGTCATGTTCAGGCTTTGGTGGCGGCATGCTCTGCGCCGGCTGGTGAGAAATACCAAGGTCTGGCCCGTTATTATTTTGGGCTTGTTCTCTCGCCAGTTCGGTTGCCGATGGCCGTGCTGAAGAAATTCCGAGCGACTCGCGCAGGCCGTCAACATCGGACGTAATGATCGTGATTCCATCGCGGCCGCGCGATGCGGCGACATAGAACTGTTCCTGCCTCATCGCGTCGGGCGAAATAACCACAGCATCCACCGTTTTGCCCTGGCTGCGATGCGCGGTAATCGCATAGCCGTGGTCGAATTCGTGATAGTTCGAGGGCAGGGTTCGGCCATCTTCAAGTTGAATGCGGCCACCGTTAACATTGCGCACGTTGACCAGTTCGCCGTTTGTGGCGCGGAAATCCGCCTCGCGGCGATTGCCCATCAGAAGCAGCTTGTCGCCGGGGAAAACTTCGATATTTTGATGTTCATGCACTGAAAACGAGCGCGCCTGTGTCGGAGCTACTATATGTGATTTCGCTACTCTGAATTGGCCCCATTTGATGCTCTGAGTTGGCCCCACCTGGGGCGGAGCCCGCTATCTTGTTTCGGGGGCATTTTCCCCGGAAACGAGGGCGGCTTGGCCACAAGGAGGAGCAAGGTAGAGCTATACGAGCAGATCCGGCGGGAGTACGAGCATGGCGCCGGGACGATCCGCGCGGTAGCGCGGAAGTTGGGAGTACATCGACGGGAGGTGCGCCAAGCCTTGGCCAGCGCGCTGCCTCCAGAGCGGAAGAAGCCGCAGCGGGAGCGGCCCAAGCTGGGACCGGCAGTTCCGTTCATCGACGCGATTCTCGAAGCGGACCGCAAGGCGCCGCGCAAGCAGCGGCATACCGCGCATCGCATTTGGATGCGGCTGCGGAAAGAGATGCCGGAGATTGTCGTCGGCGAGTCCACGGTGCGCGAGTATGTGTGCGAGCGCAGGCAGGCGATGGGGCTTCTGAAGCATCAGGTCTTCATCGCGCAGTCCTATCACTTTGGCGACGAAGCGCAGGTGGATTGGTACGAGATCCAGGCCGAGTTCGATGGCCAGCCGCGCAAGGTCTACATCTTCTGCATGCGCTCGATGGCCTCGGGAGCGGCCTTTCACCGGGCCTATCCGCACGCCACGCAACAGGCATTTCTAGAAGCCCACGAGTTGGCGTTTCACTGGTTTGGTGGGGTCTTTCATACTCTCAGGTTCGACAACCTGACCTCGGCGGTGAAGAAGATTCTGCGCGGCTATCAGCGGGAAGAGACCACGCGCTTCATCGCTTTCCGCTCCCACTGGGGCTTTCAGGCAGAGTTCTGCACGCCGGGCGAGGGCCACGAAAAGGGTGGCGTCGAAAACGAAAACGGGCAGTACCGGCGCAACTACATGGTCCCCGTGCCGAAGGTGCGCAACCTGGAAGAGCTGAACCAGCTACTGGCCACGGGAGCCGCAGAGGAGCAGGCGCGTCTGATCACTGGTCGCAGCCTGTCGATCGGCGCATTGATGCTGGCCGAGTGCGAGCATCTGTTTCCGCTGGCCACCGAAGGCTTCGATCTGGCCGCGCTGCACTTTCCTCATGTGAACCAGAGCGGCTGCGTCAAGGTGTTGACCAACTTCTATTCGACGCCGTTGCCGGTGGGAACAAGGGCGGCCGCCAAGGTCTACTCGGCTTACGTGGAGATCTGGCACGATGGGCATTGCGTGGCGCGGCATGAACGCTGCTACGAGCGCCATCAACAGGTGCTGGAACTGGAGCATTATCTGGATGTGTTCGATAGGAAGCCGGGGGCACTGGCCGGATCCACGGCTCTGGAGCAGTGCCGGGCACAGGGCCGCTGGCCGGCCAGTTATGACTGCTTCTGGACCAGAGTCAGCGAACGGAACGGCCGCCAGGACGGCACCCGGGCGATGATTGAGGTTCTGTTGCTCAGTCGCACCTGTGGCGCTGGCCGCGTTCGCCAGGCGGTGGAAGAAGCGCTGGCGATGGGCGCTTCCAGCCTGAGCGCGATCCGCTATCTGCTCAGCGTGGACTGCCGGCCAGCAACGGCAGAAGCGCTGGCTGTGGAGGTCGGCGAATTGCACCGCTATGACCGTCCGCAACCCAGCATGGAAGCCTATGAACAACTGCGGCCGAACTGGACTGAGCCTCCACAGACAGACTCAAGTTCCCGGATTGCAGACTGGCCGGTGGCGACGGAGGTGGTTCAGTGAGCACACCCCAGCCGATTGAACAGGCCGCCATTCAGCAGTATGCCCGTCAACTCTATCTGACCACCGTGGCCGACCAGTTTGCCCGTCTGGCCGAAGACGCCGTCCGCAAAAAGCAATCGCATTTGAGCTATCTGGAGGCGCTGCTCGGCGCCGAGGTCGAGGAACGTGAGCGCCGAGCCGTGCTCCGGCGCATCAAGGAGGCCCACTTCCCGGCCGTCAAGACGCTTGAGGAGTTCGATTTTCAAGCGGCACCGCACATCTCCGCGGCGCTGATAAAAAAGCTCAGCGAGGGCGAGTATCTCGAACGCAAGGAACCAGTGATTTTGTTAGGGGAAACGGGCACGGGTAAAAGTCACTTGGCCGTCGCTCTGGCCGTAGCCGCTTGCCGCCAACGCAAGCGGGTGCGCTTCACCACAGCGGCGGAGCTGGTGACGGAGATGATCGAAGCCCAGAGCCAACTGCAACTGACGCGGATGCGCAACCGCTGGATGCGCTACGACCTTGTCGTCCTTGACGAACTTGGCTACGTCGTCATGCCGGACGCCGCGGCGGAGTTGCTCTTCCAGGTGATCGCCGGCCGCGCCGAGCAGGCGGCTCTGATCGTAACAACGAACTTGCCATTTTCCGAGTGGCCCACCAAGATCCCCAACGCACGGCTGTGCAAGGCGATGCTCGATCGCCTGACGGATCGCGCTCACATCATCGAGACCGGAACAGAGAGCTACCGGTTCCGCAGAACCATGGCTAGGAAAGCAGGTAGGGCATGACAGGCAAACAGTGGTACTACGCGCAACTGCGCTGGGCAGTGATGGTGGAAGGCAAGGAAGGGCTGCGAGCGTGGAAAGAGGCCGTTCACATCTTCCTCAGCGAAGATGAGCAGACAGCCTTTCAGCAAGCACTGGAGATCGGAAGCCTGGGCGAGGATATTCACACCGAAGGTCGGCGGGAGGTGGAGACCAGACTGGCAGAGGTGGTAAGACTCGATTGCCTGGGTAACAACCCAACCCAGTTCGAAGTTCGGCTCGGTTCAAGCAAGGCCCGAGAGCGCCTTCCCTTCGAGCACATTTTCAAACCGGAGGACCATATGCCAGAACCGGCCTTCTAAAACCGCTTGACCACGGGAGCGGCGCCGCCCCGTGTTGGCCTTGGCTCCAGTCGCCCTACGGGCTCCTTCCGCCAAGGCCAACACGGAATGACAGAACACATGCTTTCAGGTGGGGCCAAATGAGACCGTCAAATGGGGCCAAATCAAGTTGACGAAATCAATAGGGCGTCGTCCGCCGAGGAGAGTGTTTCGTTCTCAGAGCTTGAAGCGTACAGCGAAAACCGTCCTCTCAATTCGGCATAGGAATGTAGCTGAGGACAGGATGCACACCGAGCAATAAAGCGAATGCTTCGTGCTCGTGGCTCAGGAGGCCATGCCGGTTTGATGTTGCCCACCGAAGCAAGCACGGCACAGAATCGGCGTGCCACGGGTAGGCTTGAACGGAACCGTTGTGGCCGTTCCACACTCGAAACAAATCGCCTTGGTTTCGGTGCGTGCTCCCACCTTGGAGCCTCGCTTGGTCTTACATCCTTTGCAACGTTTTGGGTCGTTCTTAAATTGTTTTTCGAGGAAGAAGAATTGCTCTCCAGCCGTGAAAACGAAGTCGGCGTGGCAGTCAACGCACTTCAAAACCTTGTCCGCAAAATCCATCGGCTTCT
>CAIVGD010000063.1 GCA_903905395.1 uncultured Verrucomicrobiota bacterium | reverse complement strand
TCTCTCCGAAAGCCTCGGTCTTCCTTCTTCCATACCCTTCCTCGATCTGGTCGGACTCGGTTGCGGAGCCGCCCTTCCTGCCCTCCAGCAAGCCTCCGCCCTCGTCGCTTCCGGACAAGCCCGACACGCTCTCGTTGTCTGCGTCGAAATCTGCTCCGCCGCCTCCTACCTCGACGACGATCCCGGAGTTCTCATCAGCGCCTGCCTTTTTGGCGACGGAGCCGCCGCCGCCATTCTCTCCGCCGAGGCTCCCCACTCCACTCGAAAGATCCGCTGGCTTCGAGCCACCTCACACCTCGCCCCGGAACACCGTGAATTTCTCCGCTTCGACCACCGCGGCGGCCTTTTGCGCAACCTCCTCGCTCCCGAAGTTCCCGCCCTCGCCGCCCGCCATGCCCGCACGGTCTTCAACCGAGCAGGACTCAAAGAAAAAGATATCACTGGCTGGATTTGGCACGCCGGCGGACGCGATGTCCTTCGCGCCCTCCGAGATGAATTTTCCCTTAAGGAGTCGGACACCCGTCACAGCACCGAGGTTCTCCGTTGTCACGGCAATATGAGCAGCCCCTCATGCCTCTTCGCCCTCCGCTCCACACTTGAAAACGGGGTGCCCGACGGGAAGTGGTGGCTCGCCTCCTTCGGTGCCGGTTTTTCCAGTCACGGCGCCCTGCTCGAAGTCAGTTCATGAACGCCCGCCGGTTGACTCCCGAAATTCTCGACTCCCTTCCCCATTCTGACCCCGCCGCTATCGCCAGCCGGCGCGATCTTCAACGCCTCCACCCTCTCCTCGATCAGCACCGGCTCTGGATCCGCTGGCTCCGAAAAACATTTCCTGATTCACCCCCAAAAACCATCGCGGATCTCGGTTGCGGCGATGCCCACCTTCTCGCCCAAATCTTGCCCCGCGCTTTTCCTCAAGGAGGGAATGGAAGTCGCCTCCTGCTTGTCGATCTTCAACCATGCCTTCCCTGCTCCACTCTCGATCAGTTTGAAAAACAGAACTGGAAACCCGAAGTCATCTCCTCCGATGTTTCCACCTGGGCCAAAAATACACCTCCGGTAGATCTCATCATGACCAATCTCTTTCTTCATCACTTTGAAAACGCCTCTCTCCAAAAACTTTTTTACGATCTCAGCCTCATCACCCGTTTCTTTGCCGCGGCTGAACCTCGCCGCGGTTTCGCGGGTGCGATCGGCTCGCGTCTCCTTCGTCTCATCTGTTGCCACCCCGTCACCCTCCACGACGCACGCGTCAGCGTGGAAGCCGGCTTCCGCTATCACGAACTCTCCGCCCTCTGGCCTTCGTCATCCTCGTGGCGCCTCCAGGAGCAAAGATCTGGTCTTTTCACCCACTTTTTTTCCGCCCGCCGAATTCCATGAAACCGGTCACCATTGTCGGCGGCGGTCTCGCGGGTCTCACACTCGCTCTCGGTCTGCGCCGACGAGGTGTCCCCGTGAAACTCAGCGATGCCGGCACTTATCCCCGCCACCGCGTCTGCGGCGAATATCTGAGCGGCCGCGCCATCTCCGTCATCCAATCCCTCGGCCTTCGATCCGGTCTCGACCATCTGGGAGCCGTCGAATCTTCCGACGTTATTATCTCCCGTGGTTCCTCCGTCCTTGCCCGCCGCCGACTCCCTCAACCTGCCCTTTGCCTTTCCCGTTACCAGTTCGACCGATTTCTAGTGGATCAACTCACCCGCGAAGGTGCCGAAGTCCAAACCGGCCAAAGATCCTCCGCCCAGCCTGAGGAGGGAGTCATTCTTGCCACCGGTCGCCAACCCGCCGCCACGGAACACGGGTGGCGCTGGTTCGGACTCAAAGCTCATGCCCGCCACGTCACCCTCGGTGCTGGATTGGAGATGCATCTTTCCTCCCGGGGCTACATCGGCCTCTGTCGTATCGAGGATGCCCAAGTTAATGTCTGCGGACTCTTTCGTTCCCGCACACCCGTTCCAGATCTTTCCACTTCTTGGAAAAGCTGGTTGAGCGGGGAATCAGGTTCTCTTCTCGCTCAGAGACTCCGTCAGGCGGATTGGGACGAGACATCTTTTAGCTCCATTGCTGCTCTCTCCCTCGTTCCACGCAGAGCCGTCGATCGTGAAGGCCTTCGAATCGGCGATGCTGTGACCATGATCCCTCCCGTCACAGGAAACGGAATGTCCATGGCCATCGAGGGAGCCGACCTCGCCACCGGTCCGGTTGCCGACTGGTCCTCGGGTCAACTCGACTGGCCCTCCACCACACAGAAAGTGGCCAAACTTCTGGATCACGCATTCTCCACACGCCTCCGACACGCCCGCTGGCTACAACACGCCATGTTCGATCCCTTCACACAATCCCTCGCATGGAACCTTTCCCGAATCTTCCCCGCCTTCCCATCCCTCCTCTTCCGCCTGACTCGCTGAAGGCCCAGACTTTTAACTTCGAAACCGAAAACAAATATAGGGCGGGTCCCGCAGTCGCGGGACTAATTTCCCTCGGCCCTCCAGGCCTGCTCACCAACCC
>CAIVGD010000062.1 GCA_903905395.1 uncultured Verrucomicrobiota bacterium | reverse complement strand
TAGCATTTGCACGACAGCCGGAGTTCAGTTCGCGCCAAGCACACCAAAAATGCAGGCAAGCACTAAAAAATACTTTTCCCGATAATTTTTTGCCTGATTTTGGCGGGCAAAGGATTCGCGCAGCCAACGGAAGAGCCCATCCAGATCGAATAAAAGAGTTTTTGTTTTTTTAACGTATCCGTTGACAGGGTATGTCACGAGGTATATGATGTAACTCTTACAGAGTAATCACGCTGCTATTTAGTCATTTTCTTCCGCCTCGGGCGGCGCAATTTTTATTCTGTAAAAGTTGAGAGTTAATTTTGGGGCAGGTCAGTAGGATTCATGTTGAGGTAGATTTTCCCGGTGAGCCACTCTTCGCTGATTTCGCAGAGGAGGGCGGAGATGAGGCGGAGCAGGGAAGCTTCGTTTGGAAAGAGGGATGCGACGCGGGTTCTGCGTTTGAGTTCCTGATTGACGCGTTCGAGGGCGTTGCTCGTGCGCAGGCGGCGCTGGTGGGCGGTCGGGAGAGAGAAGACGGCGAAGCCCTCGGGGATGTTTTGCTCCATCCAGGAGGAAAGTTTCGGGGCGGCCTTGGCGTAGGAGGCGACGAGATGATTGAGCCGGGATTGAGCGGAGGGGAGATCCGGGCAGTTGAAGATGGAACGGATGTCGGCCGCCACGCTGGCGCGCATGTCGAGACGGGGAACGTAAGCCTGGGCGTTTTGCTGGAGATGGAACTGGCAGCGTTGCCATGGGACGGAGGGGAATACGGCAGCACGGGCAGCGGAGAGGCCGGGATGGGCATCGCTGACGATGAAGGTGAGGCCGTGAAGACCTCGGGATTGAAGAGAGGCAAGGAAGGAGCGCCAGTGAACCTCGGCCTCGCTGAGAGCGGCGCTGACACCGAGAATGGAACGTTTTCCATCGGGGCCGATCCCGATGGCGATGAGCACGGCGCAGTCCAAGAGCTGTCCGCCCTGCCGGACCTTTTCGTATCTGGCGTCCAGGATCATGTAGGAACAGCTTCCCAGAGGGCGATCCCGCCAAGATTGGAGTTCGACATCGAGCTTGGCGGCACAGTTGCTGACCTGCGTGGAACTGACGGAATGTCCGCAGAGCTCCTCGACGATCTTGGTGACTTTGCGCGTGGAGACGCCCTGGACATACATCTCGGCCAGGGCGAGGAGGAGAGCCTTTTCGCTGCGGGCACCCTTTTCCAGAGCGCTGGGATAAAAGTCCACGCCGTCGCGGACCTGGGGGATGCGGAACTGGACAGGCCCGAGACGGGTCGCGAGCGTCTTGGGTTTGAAACCATTGGCGTGGCCCAGCCGGTCTTCGCAACGCTCGTAAGGGCGGGCTTGAAGGACGGCGGAGCGCTCCTGGACCATGGCCTCGTTGACGAGCAGGCGCAGGCCCTCGGCAAAGCCGGAGGACCCTTCGGAGGTGAGGAGTTGCAAAACGGTGTTCAGAAGATCAGAATCAATTTGGTTGGTCATGTGTGTGTTTTTTGTTGGATGTGTTTGTCGCACCCCAACAGGAAACCACACTGGCCAGCCCCCGGCGAACTTCGCGCAAGCCCCATCCGGGGCCGGCTGCGCTCGGCTCGCTTCGCTCGCCTTCGCTCCGCCGCCCCCGGATGGGGCGCTCAGGTCGCGAAGAACCCAATTACAGAAGAAACTTTACACCCCC
>CAIVGD010000061.1 GCA_903905395.1 uncultured Verrucomicrobiota bacterium | reverse complement strand
TTCCGTCAGTGGAATAAAAAGACTGAAAGCTGGTGGAGGATTTTTTAAGGCGCAGCCAGACCGGTGCGCCGATCCCGCCGGTGATGGATATTGTGTTGGTGCCGCCGGTTGAGGAGCGGCTTTGAAAAGATACCCCGTTGCTTGCGGTCAGTAGAACGGCGGCATAACGGGTATTAGCATTGGTGTTGTTTTGTCGGATCATCAGGCCGGCTTTGGCCCAACCGTGCGTCGGAGTGAGTGAGGTGATCTTGGTTTGCATCAGAAGATCTCCGCTCCGAGTTTGGTAGAGGTAATGGAATTCGTCAGCGGTGCCCTCAATGTCCGCTCCCGAACTTCTCAGAAGAAAGGAGTTATCCCCTAGGGACAGGGAACTGCCCACGGCAGAGACTGTGCCCACATCCCTTTCGGCCCAGTCTAGGGTGATACTGTAGGCGAGGTTTGTGGGATTGAAGCGGACGTTGTAGAGGCCGGCTTGAGTCAGGGTGAAGTTGATGTTGTTTCCTGCTGCCGAAACGATGGCGGTGCCATTCGTGCCGGTAGCGCCTCCCCAGCTCTGAGTGGTAAAGTAGAGCTGATCGGCAAACTTCAGCTGATAACTGTTCGTTTTCCATGCAATCCGATCCGCCTGCCAGATGCCGTTGACCCATTGCATGGGAAAATCCTGAAGTCGCCAATCACTGAAAGTTCCGCCCAGATACATCCGGTTTCCAGAAGAGGTTGCAGTTGTGCCGTTAAGATCCGCTCCATACACATAGCCGGTTTTTTGCAGGTCGGTGATCTCCACGTTCGCGGTGGGGGTTTCCGTTGCCACTGCAGTGGTCACCAGACGAACCCAACCCGAGGAGTCGGAGGTGCCGGTAACGGATTCCGTGTACGATCCCGAAAATGCCGCGGTTAGGTTGGCTCCGGAGATTGGATTGCCAAAACCGTCGGTGACGAGAAAGGTTGCCCGACCGTGCAGGCCTCCGGAGGATCCTGGGACCGTGTCCGTCTGCAGGGAGGCAACGCGCAGTGCGCCCAGACCCGGTAGAGAAGAAGCTCCAGGGACCAGTTTAAGGACACGACAGCCGTAGGCTGGGATGCTGACGGTGAAGGTGGAGTAGGTTCCCAGGTCGGCGTGTTGCCAGAAGTCGCGGACGCGGGCGCTACCCAAGCCGAGCCGGCTAAAATCCAGGCTGCGGGTTTGACCGGTGTTTTCACGATTGAATAGGCCGACGATCCAGTCGCCGTTGGACATCTGGCCGGCCCAAATCTGGCTGTCCACGGAGGTGAGATCGTTGGTGAGCGGTTTGCCGACAAAGCCGTCCTGATTCAGGGCGAGCATTTCAGGGTTGGTGTACAGCCAAAGGTGGCGGCCGAGCGTGGGGACCATGTCCGCCATAATGATCGGTGCCCCTGAGAGGAGACAGGCGGAGATGACCGACTTCCGCTGCTCGTCATTGACGAAGGTGTTCAGTCGGATGAAGTCGGGGTCGAGAATCATTTTTTCACGACCGGCGAGATAGGACCAGTAGGTCAGGCCGTCCATGGAGTTGGCATAGACCGACCATCCTGTGCGTTTCACTCCGCGGTCCAGATCGTTCCAGCGGTCCCAGCCTCCGCCCAGAGTGTCTTCATTGATCCGGATCATATGGCCGTATTCCAGTTCTGCCGCGGCCTCGTTGTTCAAGTTGGGCATGACGAGACTGAGGAAAACGCCGTACTGGTCGGCCGCCTCCCGCATCCAGCGCAAGGCCGTTGCATATTCACTCGGATGGCCGCCGGGCCGGGTCATGGGAACCGGGCTGCCCAGGTAGCGATCCCAACCCGATTCGTACCAGGAAAGAAAGTCCACGCGGAGGTAGTCGATGCCCATGTCGGCGAAATATTTTACGTAGCCTTTGACGTAGGCCTCGGCTCCGGGCCGGTCGATCTGCACCCACCAGGGGTCGGCGGCATCGTAGAGGCTGGAGACGTTGTTGGTGGTGCCGACAATCTTCTCGGTGGTGTTGGAGGCATCGACATGAAGCCAGAGAGGATTGATGTACATACCCAGTCGCATTCCGCGAGAGCGAAGATAGGTGGACCAGTCGGCGAAGTTATTTGTCCAATGGCGGGAGTGGGTAGTGCGGTATCCGTTGCCGTTGAGCTTGGTGGTGTCGCCCCATCCGTCGATGCACAGCATGTCGTAGCCCAAGGGCTTTAGTTTGGTTTCCACGAGGTCGGCATGGGCGCGGAATTCGGATTCTGGCAGGTAGTTCTGGTCGGAGGGCATGGAGATCCGTTCTCGCATGATGTGGTACTCATAGGGACTCCAGCCAAGTGGAGCGTGGTAGGGATTGGTGGGTGGAACCCCTACGGCAGACATGGCGGACAGGGCCAAGACACAGAGCAATTGCCCAGAGATACCTCGCATACCACACCCTCCTCTTCTTTTCCCTTTTATAAAGGGGTATTATCATATTTTTGATTCAACAGTTAAACAAAAGCCAGGGCGGACGGGGGGATCTGGGGTTGCCCTTGGGGGGGGAAGTTCCTATGGAAAGATGATCCCCATGGCTGAAGTCCTACTAAAAAACGTTGGTAAAGTGTATTCCGCAGAGAAGGGGGGCCGGACGTATGCTGTGCGGGATTTTAATCTGGAGATTCAGACAGGGGAGTTCGTCGTTTTTCTGGGGCCTTCCGGGTGCGGGAAGTCGACCACCCTGCGCATGATTGCAGGGCTGGAGGAGATCAGTGAGGGGGAAATCCAAATCGGGGGGCGTGTTGTCAACGAAGTTCCGCCCAAAGACCGCGATATCGCGATGGTATTTCAAAATTACGCGCTGTATCCGCACATGTCGGTCTTCGACAACATGGCTTTTGGGCTGAAGCTACGGAAGATGGATCCGGAGGAGATCCTCCGGCGGGTAAATGAGGCGGCCGGCATTTTGGGTCTGACCGATTATTTGGCGCGGAAGCCCAGGGCCCTTTCAGGAGGGCAGCGTCAGCGGGTGGCGGTGGGACGGGCGATGGTGCGGCAACCCAAGGTCTTTTTGTTTGATGAACCTCTTTCCAATCTGGATGCGAGAATGCGTCTGCAAATGCGCGGGGAGATCACACGGCTCCATCAAAGGCTGGGGGTGACGATGATTTACGTGACCCATGACCAGGTGGAGGCGATGACCATGGGCGGCAGGATTGTGGTTATGAAGGATGGCCGGATCCAGCAAGTGGGTCCTCCTTTGGAAGTGTACAAGCGTCCTGCGAATACGTTCGTCGCGGGTTTTCTGGGCAATCCCCCGATGAATCTGTTGGAAGGTACTTTGGAGTTGGACGGAGGGAATAAGGTCTTTCAAGAAAAAGGAGGTCCGATTCGGATCCCTATCGAGAGGGAAGCCGCATCCCTTCCTGCCGGGAAGCAGGTGTGGTTGGGGGTGCGTCCCGAGCACTGTGTCTTGGTGGACTCTGCTGACTCCACCAAGGCGGGGTGTTTTGAGGTAAAATTGGAACTGATCGAGTCCACAGGCTCGGAAACGCTCTATTATCTGAATACTGGTGCACACATCTTGATGGGGAAAGGACGGCTTCATCCCCAACAAAGCGCCTTAGGCCAGTCGGTCTTGTTGAAGATCAATTTCGAGGAGCTTTGCCTGTTTGACCATACTTCTGGTCTGCGGATTTAAGTGCGACCCAATCCACGAACAATATAGCTCGTGGCAACTTTAAAAATCAGAAACTCGAAAAATGTAGCAAGTTGTGTCAAATCATGACAAAACTCGGGTTCGTTGGCAACGCAAATGCTTGACTGAGAGCGAGTTTAACGCTTCAACCGGCGTCCATTTGCAAAAGGCGAAATATAATATTACATTAGCTCCATGAGAAAATTAAATAAAATCAATATGAATACAAAAAACATCCAGGTGTTTTTGTTCGTCGCCTCTTTTTCGTTGTTTGCCGGTTCCTTGATGGCGGCAACTTTGGACACCGATAATGCCAGTGCCTCGGCCTATTCGAGTGGATGGGATACGTCGTTTGGTAATTGGGCTTTGGATGGAACCACTTCGACGGGAGGAGGATTCGGGGGTTGGGGTCTTTCCGTGAACCCAAACGCCGCCCTTTCTGTAGCCAGCGTTGCATCGCTTGGTGGCTCCTCTTTACTCGATACAGGGGGCAAATCCTTCCGGCTCAGCGGTGGATGGTATGATACAGGCGGGGGAGTCTGGTCTGGAGCCTACTCGGGGGCCACGCGGTTCCTTGATCCGGCTGGATTAGACGTGGGCCAATCCTTTTCTTTCCAGATGGCGGTGAATTATAGAAATGGAGCCAAAGGGGTGAATCTTTATGATACAACCGGTGCCCAAATCTTAAATTTCAACGTTGGAGGGGATGATTATAAGATGAACACCGTGTCTATCGGCGCAAGCTACAGCAACGACACCGTATTTTCTTTTCTGTTGGCACAGACCTCTGCTGGGGGAGGCACTTGGAGTATCACGCGTTCGGGAGGAGTTACGGATCTTGATACTGGCACATATACTGGGATCCTCCGTAGTGCGAACTGGTATGCAGGGGGAACTGACAACAACAGTTCCGATGCCCTTTTCGTCAATAGCCTCTCGATTGTTCCCGAACCCTCCGCTCTTTCCTTGCTGATCGGTGGGGGTGCATTGCTTCTGGCACTCCGAAACCGGAAGCGGACAGCCCTGATTTAACCGTTACATTATCCATACGTTTACCCCTCATCGCGTGGGGTGTAAACTAAAGGGTAATGTACTTTAATTGTTCTGATACCCAAAAAGGTTTGCCTAGGGAGTGTGTGCGCCCCGGGTCCTGCGCGGGATTCGTCAGGCCAACGGGGAATCCAATTTTGAATGGCAGAAGGGACTTTTTCATGTCTGGATGGTTGAAATGATTTTTCCCTCCGGAGCATTCCCGTTGAGTTTCTTCCGCCCCCCCGGCCCGGTGCGGCGGGTCCAACGCATTCCCGCCGGGGTCGAATTGGAGTTGGGCGACACCACCCCCGAAAAAATCCGCGTGGAAATAATCCGGGATGATATTGTCCGGATTAAAATTTCCAAAGGAGGATCCTTTGATTTTAAACCCACCCATGCGGTTTGCGCCGATCTCTCCGAATCAAATTCAACTGCGGTGGAGATCCGGGAGGATTCTTCCAAAGTTGTGGTGACGACCCAGCAGATGTCGGTTACCGCCCATTTCGACCCATTTTATCTGGAGGCTCACCGGAAGGACGGCAGCCTGATCTTCACCAGTCCAAAGGATGAAGAGGGGAAGCCTTGGTTTTACCGCGCCCTGAACGATCAGTTCATGATCGGCCGGGTCGGCAACCCGAATGACGGGATTTATGGTTTAGGGGAAAAGACTGGCGGGTTGAATAAAAACGGACGCTGTTGGACCCTGTGGAACAGCGATGTTCTCAATCCGAATGTGGCGGGCGGTTATCGGGAAGAGCCGGCGGATGATCCCCTGAAGGATCCGACCAGCACCCAGTTTGATCCTTATTACGTATCGATTCCCTTCTATTACCATCGGCCTGAGGGAAGTTGCCAATTGTCCGGATTCTTTTTGGATAACAGCTATCGCGGTTTTTACGACTTCAGCGGGAACGGGGAGTCCACCATCCGCTTTGAGGGTGGCCAATACACCGAATACGTTTTTGCCGGCCCAAGAATGGACGACATTCTCCAGACCTACACTTGGTTGACCGGAAGAATCCCAGCTCCACCCATCTGGGCGCTGGGCAACCACCAGTGCCGGTGGCACGACTACAATCAAAAGCAGATCGAGGAACTGGCCCAACGCATCCGTACGGAGAAGATTCCCTGCGACGTCCTGTGGTTGGACATCGACTACATGGACGGTTACCGGGTTTTTACCTGGGACAAAAAACGATTTCCAGATCCAGCCGCACTTTTCCGACATCTGGAACAGAAGAACTTCCGGGTCATCACCATCATTGATCCGGGCGTAAAATTTGAAGCAGGCTACCCGGTGTTTGACGAGGCGCTCCGGCGCAATCTGCTTTGCCGGACGGAAGAGGGCGAAGTGTACGTCGGCCAGGTCTGGCCCGGCCGGACGGCTTTTCCCGATTTTGCCAAAGAGGAGACCCGGAAATGGTGGGGCAAGCTCAACGCCGAACATGTGCGTTCCGGCGTGTGTGGAATCTGGAATGACATGAACGAACCGGCCACCGGCGACGTTTCTGAGTCTTGGATGTGCTTCAACGGGGGGAAGTCATCCCACGCCAAATATCACAACCAGTATGCCATCCTCATGGCGATGGGGACCGTGGAGGGTCTTCGCCAAGCGATGCCGGACAAGCGGACTTTCGTGCTTTCGCGTGCAGGCTCGGCAGGCATCCAGCGTTATGCGGCCAACTGGCTTGGCGACAATATCTCGCGCTGGGATCATCTTTGGATGTCCATTCCGATGGCCTTGGGGATGGGGATTTCCGGTCAGCCTTTCGTGGGTGCGGATGTGGGGGGCTTCATGGGCAAGTGCACTCCAGAACTTCTGGTGCGCTGGCATCAGTACGGGGCTCTGACTCCGTTCTGCCGGAACCACAACTCGACCGGCCAACCGGATCAATATGCCTGGGCCTTTGACGACGAAACCAAGCGATTTTGCCGGGAGGCCATTGAAATGCGGTATCGTTTGATGCCATTTCTTTATGCCCAATTTATGCTGGCCACGGAGACGGGCATCCCCGTGCAACGGCCTTTAATGTTCGAGTTTCCCGAGGATCCGGTGGCATGGGGAATCGATGACCAATTTCTGTTGGGTGCCCATCTGATGGTGGCCCCTGTCTATCAAGCCGGCTGTGAACAACGATCCGTATATTTGCCGAGAGGCACCTGGTATCCGTGGATGAATGGGGGGCGGGCGATCAAGCCCGGCAAGATCACTTTGGAAACTCCTTTGGATAGAATCCCGGTGCTGGCCAGAGGAGGAGCGGTCATTCCTTGTTGGACGGAGGTACCCGACTCGACCATGGGATATCAGCCTTCCACGGTGGAGTTGAATATTTTTGTTCCGGAGGAGGATGGGAAAACCATTTCCTGGTTGCATGAGGACGACGGATTGACGTTTGCCTATCAAAAGAGGGCCTATGTCCGCACCAATTTCCAAGTCGTGCGTTCGGGTGGAGATTTGAAGATTACTGCCACTGTCACGGGGAATGGATTTGCGGAGTTCCGCCGAAATTCTTTCCGGTTGCGTTTTTTCGGACTACCGGGTTCCGAGGTGGTCCTCAACGGTCGGAAAGTTGATTTGCAGGATGGCGCGGTGGAGATAGTCAACCGCGGAGAGGGGTTTGAGCTACAGGCCCGTATTGTGGAATCACCCGCGGCGCCTTCGCATTCGGACCGGGTGCCCGCAAAACCCGCAGTGGTTTCCTAAGCTGGGCGGAAGGGCCGCGCGTTCAGTTTTTAGATCCCGAGGTGGCGATGCCCTCCAACAGGGTTCGCTGTAGGAAAAAGAAGAGAACAATTACTGGCAGGACGACCAATGTGGATGCCGCCATGAGGTGATGCCAGGCCGTGCCTCCCTGCTGGCTTTGAAAAGACTGTAGTCCCAAGGCCAGGGTGAAGGTCTTTTGTTCGGTTAGAAAGATCAGGGGGCCAAGAAAATCATTCCACGTGGCCATAAACTGGAAGAAGGCGACGACCATCAGGACCGGACGGGAAAAGGGGAGCACGGTATACCATAAAATTTGCCATTCGTTGCAGCCGTCGATCCGGGCGGCCTCGGCCGTATCCTTGGGGAGGGTGAGAAAGAATTGGCGCAGAAGAAATACGTTGAAGGCGCCGGCGAGAAACGTGGGAACCCAGAGGGGTTTGAACGTTCCGATCCAGCCCAGGGATTTGAACAATCCATAGACCGGCACCATGATGGCGGGGAAGGGAATCATCATGGTGGCCAGGAGCAGAAGAAAAATGCTGTCTCGTCCTTTCCACTCGATCCGGGAAAAGCCGTAGGCCGCCAAGGTGCTGCTGATCACGGTTCCGATCACCGTCATGACGCAGAGAAAAAGGGAGTTGCCCAGATAGAGCCAGAAATAACCCATGGACTGGATGGCGTCCCGGTAGTTGTGCCACTGGAAGGTGCTGGGGATCCAGCGGGGTGGTACGGTCATGGTTTCCGCCAGGGGTTTGACGGAGGTGACGAGCATCCAGGCAAAGGGGGCGAGAAAGGCGGCCGAACCTCCGGCCAAAATCAGAAAGACCAGCGTTCTGATCCATGCGGATTTTTCGTACCCCTTCAACTTCAGTTTCCCTCGTAGTGGACGTGCCGTGAGGAAACCTTAGTGGCGAGCAGGGTCAGGAGAAGGATGAGGATGAAGATAAAGAGTCCTATGGCGCAGGCGTATCCCATGTTCCAGTAGTCAAAAGCGTTCTGATAGAGATAGGTCGCCAGAAAGAGGAGGGAGCGTTCCGGTCCATCGCCTCCATCGGTCATGACATAGGGAACGGCAAAAACCTGGAAGGAACCGATCAACGACATAATGCCGTTGAAGTAAATAACGGGGGAGAGCATGGGCAGGGTTATGGCCCAGGTTTTTTGCCAGAACCCGGCTCCGTCGATTTCGGCGGATTCATAAAGATGGCGGGGGATGTCCTGCAGTCCGGCGAGAAAAATCACCATGGCATGGCCCACGCCCCAAAGTCCGGTGAAGATCAAACCCCATTTGGCAAAGGCGGGTTCCTGGAGCCAGTTGGGTGGGGTGAGAGAGAGGGAAAAGAGGGAGTTCAGGGTCTTTAAAATTGGTTGGAGGGCGGCATTGATCAGACCCACGTCGCCATTGAGCATCCAAAGCCAGAGAACCGCCAAACAGACCAGCGGCATGAGGGAGGGGAGGAAGAAAATGGTGCGGAAGATGCCTATCCCCGGGACGTTGAAATTCAAAAGAATGGCGAGGGTCAGGGACATGAGCAGACCCAGAGGAATCGATACGGCGGCAAAGAAAAGGGTGTTCCAGACGGCCTGCCAGAAGATGGTATCCCGGGCCAGGGTGAGGTAGTTGTCCGGTCCAACCCAAACGGCCGGAGAAAGAACCGAGTAGTCGCAGGCGGAAAAATATGCACTGGCCAGGAATGGATAGAGGGAGAAGGCAAGAAAGCCAGCCACCCATGGGCTGACAAAAAGAAGTCCGGTGAGGAGTTGCCGTTTCTGGAGGCGGGTCATTCTTCTCTCCATTTTTGCTGAAGAACGTCAGCTAGTCGATCCCAGCGGCGCTGACGTTGGGTGAACTCCTGTTCCAGATGCACCTGCACTTCATGCAAGGCGGCGACGGGTGTTGTGGCGCCGGTCCAGACTTTGCCAAAAGCCTGCTTCATGTCGTTTTCATAAAGGGCCCAAATGGTGATGGGGGGGACGGAACGGGCCTGTGGGCCTTGGGCCAGTTCCAGAAAGGTGCGGATGTGTGGATTGGGGTGGCGGGAAAAAAAATCGGCACTGACTTCGCGCAGAGGCGAAAACTTCCGCTGGCCGAGGCATAATTTTTCCATCGGTTTCAGAGTATTGACGTATTGAATAAACTCAAAAGCCTCGCGCGGGTGGCTGGCCCCTGCGGGAATGACGAGAACATCCGTCTCGACGAGGGTTACCCCGGATAACCGTTTCGGATCGGCGCTGGGAAAGGCGGCCACGCCCCATTCAAAATCAGGTGGAGCAAACTTCTGGATAAAAGTGTGGATCCACGGACCCTGCAGGATTATGGCGATGCGTCCGGTAAAAAAAGCATTTTGAGGCGAGGCGAAATTCCCGAACCCGTCACGAAAGCTGAGCAGTTCGCGCGCTTCGAAACGTTTTGGGTAGGAGGCAATCCATTCCATGGCTTTCAGGTTGGCAGGAGAGTCCGCGGTGATGTGATGACCATCCCACAGATCTCCTCCAAACCACCAACCCCAGATTGCCGGCCACCATCCGGGTTCCGAAGGGAGATGGCCGACGGACACCAGCCGACCCTGTTTATCTCGCCGCACCAACCGGTCATTGATCTTTTCGAGTTCCTCGATGGACGTGGGAGCGTGCTCCGGGTCGAGCCCGTTTTCCCGAAAAACCTTTTTGTTCCATACCAGGCCCAGGGAGGCCGGGGAACTGGGAAGGGCCCAGAGGTGCCCCAAGTGATGACAGATGTTCCAGAAGACCTGAATGTAACGTTCCTGACTGACTCCGTTTTCTTGGGCCAACCGATCCAGCGGGGTGAGGGCGTTGTTTTCCGCGTAAACGGCCAGGGTGTTGCCGAAGAGGCCGGCTACATCCGGTGGGACTCCGCCCCCGATCGCCAGCATGAGTTTGCGGTTGATCTGGCTGACAGAGCTGAAATCCACCCAGATGCGGTTCTGGCTGGCATTAAAATCATCCACCACCGCCCGCATTGCCTCCGCCTCAAAACCGGACCATTTATCCCAGTAGCGGATCACGATTCGCCCGGGGGGAGGAGAGACCACGGGCTTACATCCGGCCAAACCAAGAAGAATGGGAAGCATTCCCAAAAGCAGAAGATTTCGCCGGACGGAGAAAAAGTCCGGAATGATCTTCATTCTTTTGATCCTTCAGCAGATCCATCCACTTCGGGATATTGCAGGATCAAAGTTGCGTGCACGCGAAATTCGGGGAGTGGGACTTCGAGAAAATCTTTCTGGGTTTTGTATGGAATCGGTGTGGGGTTGCGGAACGCTGTCCCGTCTGGCGACACGAACAAGATTTTCTCCGGCAACATCTGGTTCAGGCGGGGGATACGGATCGGTTCTCCTTGCCAGGGGTCGGGCCAGGAAAGATTCGCGGACCATCGGCGATCCGAGCCGACTCGGAGAATCTGCACAATCAAAGAATGCTGTTCTGGCGCGGCAAAAGATCTCGTCAGACAGCCAGACAGGGGGATTGAAAGAGAGGTTGTAAAAACCTGGGGCCCGTGGGTGAGACCGTAAAGGAGGGCATCGTGCCGGTAGTAAGCCTCTAGAAGTTCAAAGTTACCTGAGCGCAGGGGTTGATGGCTTGGATAAAAAAGACTGTTGAGACCATGCATGATTTGATCCTGCTCGGATGGTTCGCCGGAAACCATAAGAGTGCCTCCACCGGTCATGGCGGCGCCCAGAATCCGGGCCAGGGTTCCCGGAGCCCAGGAGGATTGTGAGGGAGACATGTCGGCCGGGTAGAGTTTGAGAACCACCCGTTGACGAAGTGGGGCCCGTTGCCGCAGACAGATTTCGACAAGTTCGGAGAGTTGATCGGTATAGAACCGCCAGATTTCGAGGAAGAGAAAATCCGTCACGTCGGTCATTTGGCGGGAACCGAATTCGTTGACACTGTTAAAGGAGGTCAAGCCGTTGGGTTTGACCTCGCGGGTGACTTTGCGGACGTCTCCGACAAAATCGTGGAGGACATCGGTGAGAAGATGTCCGTCCCGGCGGCTGCCCCGGGCGTAAAATTTGGAATCCGGATTGTCCCCGTAGGTGTCGATCTCGAAACCATCGAACGAGAAGCGGTCGGAAGGATCATCATCCAGGGCACGCCGCAATTCAGCGAGGATCAGCGGGTGCCAAGGGGAGTCATCCGCGACATTCATTAGCCAAAACCACTTGGGTTTTCCCTGACGATCCGCTTCCGCTTCGGTCATGATATCCCCGTTATAGATTTTAGGGGTGCCGTTTTCATCGGTCATCGGATAGGGATTCTGCCGGTAGACGCTTTCTGAGGCGGCGTAAGCGGCCACATAACCGAGTGCCAGGATGTTGCGCTGGTGCAATGCCTGGATCTTGTTCTGGATGTCTTCGGCGCAAATTTGGATGCCGAACGGCTCGAACTTGTAGATCTCCTCCGTGGGGGCGTAGTGGCCGTGGGCGGGGAAGTAGTCATAAAATTCCACGGCATTGATTCGCAGTCGGGCCAACAGGTCAGCCTTGGCCGCGTAATCACCCCCGACTTGGCCATAATCCGAAAAGAATCCGTAGCGAAGGTCGTCGGCCACCTGGGAGACCACGGATAGCACCGTGTCTCCCGCCGCCCGTGGATTTCCGGGAGGGCCCCATCGAACGGTTGCAAGATATCCTCCTTCTAACATCAAAGGAGGGAGCGTGTGAGATAAGGAATCGCCGCGCCAAGAAAGGGTTTCGCGGTGGACTTCTCGACCCAGGGGAGTGGTGAGGATGATTTCCAAAGGAGCTTCGTCTTGGTTTCCGCCTCCAGGGGAGGAAATCCGCAGAACATGCCGAGCTCCAGGTTGAACCCATACCTTTTCCGGGTGCACGGCCAGAGGTTGGATCGAGGAAGAAGATTGTTCCCGTCCCGCCAGAAAACCTTGTTCGGGTCCGGACGATTTCCATGAGAGGCCTTCAAGCTGATCCGGCTTCAGACGGAGAATGCTGTGTCCCTTGCCGTCCACACCAGCTCCGTGGGTGTCGATCTTCCAATCGAATGAGCCGTCCGGCATTTCCAGGACGTAGACGTAAAGATAATCCTGTGGGTTCAGATCCTCCTCCAGAAACCAGAGGCCCGGCCCTGCCGATTTCATGGCGAACCGGGGGTTGGTGACTTTTCCGCTGTGGTTTTGTGCCCAGCCATTAAAATCCCCGGCGAGATAGACGGCTTTGACCTCTGGGGATGTATGACAACGGAACAAAATTTTGTCTCCTCGGGGGACGGGTGGACCTTCCTCCATGGCTTCAGTGGGAGGGGGAGAAGATTTTTGATCAAGGGTCTGGATTGCTTCCCAAATTTTCGACCATCCTGTTTGGTTATCGGCCTGAGATGCGGCGGGCCGGGACTTTTCGGCCTGAAGAGGATGAGGTTTAAACCAAAGCATTACTCCCGCCAGGGGAAGGATCAAAATCGTTAGGCAGACCAATCGCGGAACAGTGCATGCCCTTCGGAGAAAAGGGTTTTTGTGGAAAGGGCCGAGCATAAGGTTGCTTTAGCAGGATAACATTGAGGATTTGGTTGTCGCTCTTAGTTAGTATTAACTGTTAAACTAATCCCTGCTTTGAACCGAAGAAATTTAGGGCAGAAGAATCTGGCTGTGAGCAGCCCGACTATCCGGTCTTTGGCCAAGATGGCCGAGGTCTCTTCTGCCACGATTTCCCTCGCCCTACGCAACGACCCGCGGATCAGCGAAATCGTCCGGGTTAAAGTTGGTCGTCTGGCCAAGGAATTAGGATACCAGCCGAACCCGATCATTTCACAGCTCCTTTCCCGGATCCGATCCAGCCGGACAACGTCCCGTCAGGGAACTCTGGGCATGCTCTACACCGCCCAGCACTCAGAAGATCCATCGGCTCCGGCTGTACGCTCTTGGGCGAAGGCGGCGCGGGCCAGAGCGGATGAACTTGGTTTCTGGTTGGATGAATTACATCTGCACGAGAAGGACATGTCGGTGCCCCGCCTTCTAAAACTCCTGCATGCTCGCAATATTCGGGGACTTCTGGTTACCGGCCCATTTCTGAACAACTGCATTGCGCCTGAGCTTGGGGCTCTCTGGGAGCGATCCGCCACGGTTGTTCTGGGGGAGAGGCCCTCCTCACCTGCCTTATCTTGCGTCATGAACAACCAGTTTCTGACGGTTATGGAAGCGATGCGAACTTTGACGTCTCTTGGTTACCATCGACCGGGTTTGTGCGTTCACCCGGATGTGGATGAGGTGGTGGAGCATTGGTTTCTGGGGGGATATCTGGCAGCTCAGAGACGATTGAGTTCCAAGGACAGGATTCCTGATTTTCCATATCAACTTGGGGCCCGATTGAAGTTTAAGAAATGGTTTGAGCACCATCGCCCGGACGTCATTTTGACCCTCCATTCTGAAATCCGGGAGTGGACTGAAGCCTTGGGGCAGCGCGTCCCCCAAGATGTGGGGTTGGTCCATTTGGATTGGACCCAGCGGTTAGAAAATTGGTCCGGTATGCGACAGGATCATGAGCATCTCGGCATTGCCGGTGTGGAGATGTTGGTGAATCTTCTTTATAACAACCAAATGGGGGTTCCTTCTTTTCAGCAATGCTCGTTGCTGGGGTCTCACTGGGTTGCGGGCAAGACCACCATTTCATGAACATGAGACAATCCACTCCTTGGGATTCATTTGCCTGATGAGTTAACGCTTCAATTTGAAAACCTTGTTTCTGATCATGATCGTGCCAACAATTCAATTATGAAAATCTCTCCTTTATTACTTCCTGCCCTCGTTGCCACTTGGGCGACATTCATGTTCATGGATTTTTCTTTTGCGGCGACTCCCGGATCGGACACGGCGGATTCTACCGAATACGAAGGCGGAAAATGGGAGAGCGGAAAGAATGGTGGGAAGGGCTTTATGGGATGGAATTTAGTCGTTTCGGGAGTGGATGGCGGGGTTCAAATCGGAGACTCAAGCCTGGCATGTGCCGGCATCAACACGGATACGGGCAAGGCCTTCGGGCTTTATGCACGAGGAAAAGGCAAAAAGGTGGATGCCTACCGTTCTTTTGATTCTGCCTTGGAGGTGGGCCAGTCTTTTTCCTTCGAATTATCGGTCAATTTTCGCAACGGCAGCAAAGGGTTTGATTTGCGTCGATCAGGTGATGAGGAACGGATATTTAATCTCAACATCGGAGGAGATGACTATGTGGTCAATGCCGCAACCACCGGGAATGGTTCGATCGGATCTGCCTATGATTCCAAAACCATCCTGACCTTGATCTTTACGCAGAAAACACCCTTGGGAGGTACATGGAAAATCACTCGTCGGGGGGGTGTTTCCTCCGTGTCTGAAGGGACGTACGACGGCGTACCAAGCGGAGTTAAGTTTTATGTGATTGATACCGATGTAGGACCTGAAAATGAACTTTGGATAAACCGGCTTACCATCTCATCCAGCGGTCAAGCCAAGGCGCCCTGAAAGAGGTTGAGCAGGTATTTATCCGGAAACATGGAGGGGTGGCAACTGCGTGAAATCCTTCTCCTTTTTTAAACTGACAGGCCTTTGTTTTTTGGTGGTTCAATTTATTCCCATGTCTTTGCTTTCCGGATCATCCCTGGATTCACCTGCGGAAGGCAGGATCATTCGCGATCTGCCATATGTATCGGACGGGCATCCCCGGCAGAAGCTGGATCTTTACCTTTCGGCGACACCTTCGGGGCCGTTGCTTGTCTATATTCATGGCGGCTCCTGGTTGATGGGGGACAAGAATGAGACGGAGTCCCGGGCCTTGTTCTCCCGGGGTTTTAACGTGGCCAGCCTGAATTACCGATATAGTACGGATGCTGTTTTTCCCGCGCAAATCCAGGACTGCAAATCCGCCATCCGCTGGCTACGAGCTCATGCCGGGGATTATGGCTACGATCCTAAACGGATCGGGGTGTGGGGGGAGAGTGCCGGCGGATATTTGACGGCCTTGCTTGCCACCACCGGAAAAAGCCGTGAGTTCGATGTGGGGGAGAATCTGGAGCAGTCGAGTGAGATTCAGTGCGCCATAGATTTCTTTGGCCCGACCGATCTAGTGGGTTGGAAAGCACCGACCCAGGATCCGACGATCCAGAGGAGCGGTGGGGAGTCCATGTTTGTGCGTCTTCTCGGCGGGGACATTGAGGAAAAGCAGAAGTTGGCGGCGGTGGCTAGTCCGTCAACCTGGGCTTCGCGGGACTCCGCTCCGTTGCTCATCGTGCATGGCTCAGAAGATCTTTTGATTCCTTTGGAACAGAGCAGGCTTCTTTTTGAGAAACTTCAAGCGGCCGGCGCGGATGTGAATCTGGATGTTATTTCCGGCGCTGCTCACCAGGGCGGCTTGTTTTGGACGGAGGAGAAAATTCAGCAGTATCTAAAATTCTTTAACAAGCATTTAGCCCACTAAGTTGAAATCAGAGAGGAGATGGAAGATCGGAGATGGGAGAATAGTTTAAGATTAAGTTGAAGTCAGAAGAGCTGATAATTGAGGGCTAAGGTAGAGGCGGCATCTCCGAGGCCGCCTAGATGGACGATGGGAATTCGAATGTTTGATTTTGAATTCTTGATTTTGGATTATTTGCGCCGTTGGCGCAGGGGAACCGTGAACGAATGTAGGGCGTCCGTCCGTGGGCGCCTCGGGATTGAAGACTGATGGCGGGCAAGATGCCCGCCCTACAGGTGTAATCAATGTTGTGCTACGCTGGGCTGAATGTTGTCAGCCTTCAGGCGTTGGGGTGAGTTTATAAAGGTATCGCATACGGTATTCGCGATGCCGTTTGGGCTATCGGCGATGCTGGTGGCGGCTCATGGAATTCCGGAGCTGAGGGTGGCGGGGGCGGTGCTGGTGTGTTTGGTGGGGGCTCGGACGGCGGCGATGTCGTTCAACCGACTTGCGGATTGGGAGATTGATCGGAGGAATCCGAGGACGGCGACTCGTTCGGAGTTGGTTTCCAAAGCGGTGGGCTGGGTGACGATGGTGGGCGGGGTGGTTTTGCTGGTGGGGGGCGCGTATTGCCTGAATCCGCTGTGTCTGGTTCTGAGTCCAGTGGCGGTGGGTATTGTCTGTTTTTATTCACTGACGAAAAGGTTCACTTGGGCGTCGCACGGGTTTCTGGGGTTGGCGTTGGGGACGGCTCCGGTCGGGGGGTGGCTGGCGGTGAGGGGTCGTTTTGATTCCTGGACACCGATTATTCTGGGGTTGGCGGTGGGGTTGTGGGTGGCGGGGTTTGATTTGGTGTATTCGTTGCAGGATAGGAAGTTTGACGAAGGGGAGGGTTTGAAAAGTTTTCCGGCAAAGTTTGGGGAGGAGGTTTCGCTGAGGATGGCGAGGGGGTTGCATATTATGGCGGCGGGTTTGTTGGGGATGTTTGGGTGGGTGGCGGGTTTTGGGTGGAGATATGGGATGATTTGGTTGGCCGTAGTGGGAGTGTTGGGGGTGGAGACCGTGTGGACCAAGAGCCAAAGGCAAAAGGCATTTTTTCAGGCCAACGCAATGGTCAGTCTGCTCGTGTTCATGGGGGTGGTGTGGGAGATTTTCGGACGATGAGCATTTGGGCGGCGATTGAAAAGAAGGTGGAGGAGGGGGAGAGGCTGACTTCGGGTGAGGGGGTGTTTCTTTTTAAAGGGGCAGAGTTGAATGCGTTGGGGCGGTTAGCGGATCGTGTGAGGGAGCGGAAGGTGGGGAAGCGGGCGAGTTATGTGCTGAACCGATATTTCAATTATTCGAACGTGTGCATTTTGAGTTGTCAGTTCTGTGCGTTTGCACGGAAGAAGAGGGAAGCGGGGGCGTTTGAGCTTTCGGTGGAGGAGATGAGGGAGGCGGCCGGGAAATCGGTGGAGCAGGGGATTACGGAGATTCACATTGTGGGGGGTTTGCATCCAAGTTTGCCGTACTCGTTTTATTTGGAGATGTTGCGGGCGTTGGCGGGGTTGAAGCCGAGGCCGGTGTTGAAGGTGTTTACGGCGATTGAGATCCGGCATTTGGCGGAGCGTGTGGCGAAGAAGCCGATGGTGGAGGTGTTGGCGGATCTGAAAGAGGCGGGGTTGGGAGCGTTGACGGGTGGTGGGGCTGAGATTTTCGATGCGGGGGTGCGGGATCGGATTTGTCGTGGGAAAGAGTCGGCTGAGGAGTGGTTGGAGGTGCATCGGATCTGGCATGGGATGGGCGGGAGGAGCACGGCGACGATGTTGTATGGTCATGTGGAGACGGCTGAGCAGAGGGTGGATCATTTGGAAAAGTTGCGGGGATTGCAGGATGAGACGGGCGGGTTTACGGGGTTTGTGCCGTTTGCTTTTGAGCCGGCGCAGACGAGGTTGGCGGAGTTGGGGGAGATTCGGAGGGCGAGTCCGCTGGAGGAGTTACGGGTGAT
>CAIVGD010000060.1 GCA_903905395.1 uncultured Verrucomicrobiota bacterium | reverse complement strand
CCGGCCTTGTGTGATTGGTCGTTCCAAGCCGGTTGCAAACCGGCGCTCCGCTTTGGTCGCGGCTTCGCCGCGCTATGTCTCTGCGTTTGCCCCGTTTGTCAACCAACCGGATAGGCAGGGTTTGAACCGGCAGACCTCATGAAACCCAGGCCTTCGGATTGGGCACCAGCCGCTCAAACGGCCGGCCCGGCCGAGTGGTTTTTCCCGTTTCGATATTTGGCGGCATATTCATGGTTAAAATAGCTTGACCCCTCCACTCTATGCCAGCACTGTGCAGCACGCAAAGTTCGAACACGACCCGGCATCATCAAGAAATAGACCGCAAAGTGCGGTCGAATACATAGTTAGGCGGCACTATGCGCATGAAGATTCTCATCATCACTCTTGGAGTTTTGGCTCTGCTGGCAGTCTTGGCATTCCTGTTCTCCCGGAAGCCCAAGGCTGTGGACACGTCCCTGGCGACATACGCCGGAAGGATTGAGGACTATCGCGGAGACAAGAAGTTGGTTGTGGTGTTCACAGCATCATGGGCCAGCGTCTGGAAGGTTACAGTTGAGGAGCTTCGGAAGCTGGATTTTACCCGTTTCGATTTACGCATCGTTGACGACTCGACTGAGCGTTCCGAGATCAAGCGACACGGCGTTACTCTGCTCCCGACAGTAGCGTTGGTTGAGAGCGGGCGCATCACCAAGTCGATTCCGAATCTGATGAGCATCGACCAGATAAAGGATTGGTGATGACATCCGTGCCGCCTAACCATGCGCTGCAGCGAACCCGGCCCTCGCGCTCGGGTTGCAATCCACGCGTCCCGCGGGCCGGGTCGCTGAGCTTGGGTCGTTAGGCGGCGTATGCGCTCCTTGTATTTCATCGCCTCTGTGCTCGGCATCAGTCTGTCCGTGACCGCCGCGTCGTATCTCATCGACACTGGCTGCTCGTGCGGCCCGGCGCGAGGTTTCCCGTTTGCTTATGTTCATCCGCTCATCGGTTGCACGACCGGGACGTTTGTCGTGGGCGCAGACCCAGACAACCGGTTCGGTCCAGTCTTCGATATTGGGTCGGTGGTTTACGATCTGGTGATTTGGAGCGCGGTCGGATATTTCGCTTTACGCAGGCTCACGAAGCCACGAGTCCATGAGAACGTCGCCTAACAAAATCACTGGACCGAACGCGGGCGGGCCGCGTCAGTTTCCAATTCGCACGCCACTGGCCGCCCGCGTCGGTCAGTTCTGCCGTTCGGCCTCGTCGATAGGTTGCACCGGGTGTTCGCCGCAGTGCCATAGCCGTTCCGCCATGTTAGCCATGTTAGCCACAGTGGTCGGCCGTCGTCACGGCAGTAGGTTGGCGTTCCGTGGCGGGTCGCGTGACTTATCACCGATGCCGAACAAAGGCGCTTCAGCGAACCGCCGTCAATGTTTTCAGTGTTATGCAGGCGTTGCGGCGGCGGTCGCTGAGCTTGGGCGTTCGGCGGAAAGTTCTAAGAAACTCAGCCTTCAGGTGTCTGATGTAGTATGGACTATTCAATCGGTCAATGCGGACGCGCTGGGTGCCGATGTCGCTGTCGTTCTGCGAAATAATCTTAGAGCGTGTATGGAAACGCCTGGCGTGGTAGGGCGAGGCTCCTGCCGAGCCGTCCGATAGGATCATTGCCGCTGTCGTTGAGGCTCGG
>CAIVGD010000059.1 GCA_903905395.1 uncultured Verrucomicrobiota bacterium | reverse complement strand
GACAGCTCCCGAACTCACGTCCCCGAAGGTACCGCGACTGATCTGCGACAAGCTTGCCGGGACTACGAACGGGCTATCCGCGACGCGGGCGGAATCGACCTCCAGCTTCTGGGTTTAGGCAACAACGGCCATATCGGCTTCAACGAACCCACCGGCTCCCTCAACTCACGCACTTGGATCAAAATTCTGTCCGAACAAACCCTACGCGACAATGCCCCCCTTTTTCCCAATCCCGCAGACATCCCCAAATACGTCATTACCATGGGAGTGGGCACGATTCTTGATGCCAAACATTGCCTTCTTTTGACTTTCGGACGGGCTAAATCCCAGGCCGTGAAAGCCATGATCGAGGGCGCCGTCTCCTCCATGTGTCCCGCCTCGGCCCTCCAACTCCACCCGCGGGTGACCGTGGTGGTCGATGAGGAATCGGCGGGGAGGTTGGATTACGCAAACCATTACCGCTGGATCGATGCCCACAAACTCGATTGGCAGAAAGAATAAGAGGATCCAAAAACAAGAGGAGCTCCGAAGATTTCTCAGGCCAAAGGCAGTTCCCACATCCTCAAGCAACCCACCCACTAAACACATTCCAGTTAGTCCGCCACTAGACGAGACGGATGATTTCTCATACCCTCGTTTATGCCCTTTTCCTACGCCGGGCCTTTTTCGCAAGGAACCAATTCCCCACCTGCCAACATCCCAGCTGGCCCACCCACCAATCACCCTTGAAACCACAGCGCCTTCTCCCAGATCTCTTCCTTTTTCAGGATCTCTGCAATGTCTTTGTCATTCGCGAAGGCTCAGAAGCGATCGCCATAGATTTCGGATCCGGACGATGGATAAAAAGCCTTCCCAAACTGGGCATCAGGAACCTCCGACACGTCTTTTTGACCCATCACCACGCCGATCAGATGATCGGCCTGTCCGGCCGCCGCTGGCCTTTTGCTATCCATGCCTCCGCTGGCGAAAAGACATTTCTCGACCCTGCCATGCTCCGCACAATCCTGTCCCAACCGTCCGGAGTGGTATGCCCGCCCAGTTACGCCCCCCCAGCCAAAGGGATTTCAGGGGTCTTGTTTGATTTGGCTCCGTTCGGAGACTTTTTTTGGGGCCGTCATCGTTTCCGCTTTGTATCCACGCCAGGTCATAGCCGATCCGCTCTGACACTCATCGCCAACCTCCACGGCCGACAGGTCGCCTTTTGTGGCGACGCCGTTTTTGGAAATGGAAAAATATGGGAGCCCCATCATTTGGAATGGCACCACCTTTATCCAGATGGAGTCGAAGCCGCCCGCAACGGCATTCTTCGTCTGGCCGATTTGGGCAATGACCTGCTCTGCCCCTCCCATGGCCCGGTCTTACGGACTCCTCCGGAAAAAACCCTCCGCCGCCTCGCCAAAAACCTGGCAGCCCTGATTCGTGCCCGTGGCAGTATCTGCCCGGGTGAACCCGACCGTCTCGTGCCTGAAACAGCCGCGGGCGAGGGCGCTCGACGGCTCCTTCCCCACCTCTACCGCTTTGGCGTCAATGGGTACCTTCTGCTTTCCAAGAGCGGCGAGGCCCTCGCGGTGGACCCCCAAGAAAAGGAAATGCCCGTACTTCGCTCCCTGCTGGCTCGATTGCATATTCCCAAGGTGAGTTGTGCAGTCGCCACGCATCACCATCTGGATCACGCCGATGGTCTTCCCGCCCTACGCAAGCAGGGCGCCCGGATCGTCCTGCACCCTTGGGTGGCCCAATGGCTCCGCCAAAACGGTACGAGTCGCCACCCATGGTTTAAAGCTTTGATCCCTCACCGGCCGATCCGGGCCGATCAGCTTTGGCCGAACCAAGGAACTTGGCGTTGGAACGAATACCGGTTTCAAATCGCTCCGTTTCCCGGTCAAACTTGGTGGCACTGTGCTTTCCAGACAACGATCGATGGGCGGAAGGTGATGTTCTCTGGAGATAATTTCCAACCCCCCTCGCGTTGGTCTGGCCAAGGAGGTTTCTGCGCCTGGAACAGTAGCCGCCTCGCCGCGGGCTATGGACGAAGCGCAGCCCTTGTCCTTCGTTGGCGTCCCGAAATTCTGGCTTGTGGACACGGCACCAGTTTTTATTTTTCCATTAGACATTTTCGGAAAGTACTGGTCTGGGCCAAAAAGGCAGAACGAGCCCTCCTCAATCTCAGCCCCCATGGTAATTTAGAGCAGGACTATTTTCTGCCCGCCAAACGTGCCTGGAAATCAATCCTGCATTCCCCTCATCCAAAATAAGACCCTCTATTTTCCCCTACCATCACTTCGTTTTCTTACGAGTTCAAGCCGATCGATTTTTTCTAATGGATAATCTTCCTTTCATCCAGTTGCCCAGAATCAATTATTTGCTGAATCCTTTTGACTCATAACCCATTAATGGATAATAGAATAATAGCCCCGCACTGATACTGATATGCCAACTCTTGATAAACCGCTTGCCGAACTTAAGAAATACCAAGGGATCAATCCCAAGCCGTCTGATTTTGATGCTTACTGGGATCGCGCCCTGCAGGAACTCGACTCCACCCCTCCTCAACCTGAACTCCAACCCAACCGCACGATCCAAAGCCACAGCTTTGAATGCTTCGATCTGACTTTCACCGGCGTGGGCGGTAGCCGCATTTACGCCAAATACATACGACCCAGATCCAAGGGCAAACATGCGGCTGTTCTGAACTTCCATGGTTACGCTGGAAACAGCGGAGATTGGATTTCCAATGCGACTTTTCTCGCCAAGGATGTCTGCGTTGCATCGATGGAGTGTCGCGGCCAAGGCGGACTCAGCGAGGATCTCCTATCCGTCAAAGGCAATACTCACACCGGTCACATCATCCGTGGCCTGCATGACCATCCCGATAAACTCCTTTTCCGCCAAATCTTTCTCGATACCGCTCAGTTGGCACGCGTCGTTGCCTCCTTTCACGAAGTCGATGCCGATCGTCTTGGCGCCCATGGTTGTTCCCAAGGCGGGGGTCTCACCCTCGCCTGTGCAGCTCTGGAACCTCGGATCAAGCGGATTGCCCCTCTTTTCCCGTTTCTTTCTGACTACCAACGCGTCTGGGACATGGATCTCGCAAAGGGCGCCTATCAGGAATTAAAGACTTACTTCCGCCTTTACGATCCCCGTCATGAACGAGAAAAGGAGATCTTCACCACTCTCGGCTACATCGATGTCCATCACTTGGCGCCCCGCATCAAGGCTGAAACTCTGATGGGAATAGGATTACAGGACTCGACGACACCCCCTTCCACCGTATTCGCCGCTTACAATCATCTGCCGGGAAAGAAAGAAATGCTGGTCTACCCCGATTACGGACACGAAGGCTTGCCTGGATTCGCCGACCGGGCGTTTGAATTTCTCGGAAAACTTTGAGGAAACACTTTTAGTTCCAGCCCTAACCCAGACCTGCACCTATTGAAACTAGAAACTCCTCTGAAAAAATCCTCTGCACCATCCCCCTCAAGCTGGCTCAAGAATACACTGATCCCCCAAGTCTTTACCCCCCCGCGAGCCAGTCCAACTTGCACTTCGTACCTTACCAAATGGTAAATCCGCCAATGCGTTGACAATATGGAAAAGCGTGGGCAGTTGCTCCCAAGTGGAGCGATGAAAATGCACTTCCCCGGATCCGACGAAACGCTCCGTCACCACCAGAGTGGGGTTCTCAGCCGGAGTCACCGTCGCGTAATTCGCATCGGCTTCGCCCGAGCAGCCGGTCCTGGGGATATATTTATAATGCAGTAACGGACGCCGCGCGGGGGCAGGTTCGGTTGCTGGCCGAAGTTCGCTGAGCGCCATATCGAAGAACAGGTGCCCTAACCAGCTTGCGGTGAAAAAGCGTGCATCCGCTGGACGGACAGCTTCTTCAATCTCACACCAAAGCTTCGCGTAACCCAGCTCTTCCCGTCCACTGAGGATGGGATCCGCAAGATTCTCCCAAAGCACGGCCAGAAAATCACCTTCGACGGGACCCCCGCGAGCATGAAAGACGGCCGGAAACTTCACTGCCAATGTGGAGTACCCACGTCCGGCCAGCCAATCCACGTTGAGGAGGTGCTGAGCTTCAAGAATGATTCGAGCATCGTCCGCTGGGAAGAACCCTGGCGGCAGAAATCTGGCAATGGCATCTTTCTCAGTCTCAAAAATCACGGAAGCGACGGTGCGCTTCGGAGAATAATGGGGATCCCGCCGCCCTGGAACGGGAATTTGGCGCGGCCCGGGAAAAGGTCCAAAACCTATAGGCATACGGAAGTAGGGATTCGTCATAAATAGGCAGAGGAATTCACGCCCTAACCCATAGCCCCGGTGGGGAGGGTATTGCCAGCGGGGATTCTTGTGATTTTCCACCCAAATCAGAACGCACCCGGAGAAGAGTCCTCAAAGTAAAGAGGAGGAGTTTTTATCCAGAAAACACCAAGCCGCCTTGTGCCTCTGGAGAATCGAGGAAGGATGCATTGGGGTTATTTCTCCACTGAGACAGTTCTTCACAGCCTGAGCCTTGCGCCTGTCCGGCACCGTACAGATGATGGCTTTGGACTTCATGATTTGAGCAACTGACATGGAAATTGCCCGGTCGGGAACCTGCCGGAGCGTCTTGAACCAACCCTCCCCCATCTGCTGTCGCCTGCAGGCTTGATCGAGTCGCACCACAATATAAGGAGCCTTCGTTTTGAAATCAGCCGGTGGGTCGTTAAAGGCCAGATGCCCATTCTCACCAATACCGGCAAAACAAACGTCAATCGGATGTCGCGCAAGAATCGCGCCAACCCGCCGGCACTCCGCCGACAGATTGCCCTCGCCATTAATATAGTGAAACGCCGCCAGGGGTAGTGACAGCTTGGAGACAAACCTTTCCCAGAGATATTTTCGGAACGAAGAAGGGTGCGTGATCGGGGTGCCAAAGTATTCATCAAGATGGAACGCTGTGACCCGCGTCCAATCGATCCGAGGTTCCCTAACTAATTGCCCCAGCATTTCGAACTGGGAAGCGCCCGTGCCCACAATGATGTTTGCCTTCCCGTTCTTCCGAATAGCCGCACGGATCAGCTGGGCGCCAAGTCCAGCCGCCGCTGCACCCAGTTCCAGTTTTGTTTTTTTAATTATGATTCGTACTTTTGATTTCATTGGGTTTTCGTCTTTCTTCTGTTTGGTTTTTATGTTTTTCCCGGCGTCTGCCGGAGAATGGAAAGGATCTCGAGAAAGGAAAGATTGCTATGATACAAGGGATCCCCTTCCGGAACCGCGGGGACCGAATTCAACACCTTACCCGTCCGTCCGCAGCGGGTCTGGTATGGAAAATACATCATGTCCGGGTTCAAGTAGTGCCGAAAGTACGCGTTGTGACACTTCGCATATATGGCCAGACACTCCTCTCGCACCTCTTCCTCGGCGGTAGCTAGAGCCGCCAAGAGAGCGGCTCGCATAGTCTCAGGAAGGTTCCACCAAGGCATATCGAAATCCATGACCTCCCCGGTTCGGTTGTTGACCGCTTTAAATATTCCCTCCCAGCGCTCGTTGAATCCCGCGCGAAATACACGGATCAAAATATGCGGCATTTCGATTTTGGCCCGCACTAAGAGGCGCTGTCGTGCGGAATCCAACCCGAACCCCTGGGTTTCCATGACGGCAACCGCGGACAGCCCCAAACCTACAAATTCCGTGGCGTGCCCAGGATCCAGATACTCCCCGCGTTCCCGCGTATGCGGATCTATATATTCGCTGAACCGGCCGGTACCAGGCTCCCAGTGATGATCGAGGACAAATTGCAAAAACTGACAACTGCATTTGCACAGACGGTCTCGAACATGCTCATCCAAGCCCCCCCGTGCGAAAAGTCCGGGGACGGATTGGAACAACATGTGCATGCTCTGACTCTGCCCTTGCCCTGACAGTCGGGCCGCCTCCAGTTCGAAGAGTCCTTGCTCCACGCGACTGCCTATCCGGTCGAGCATATCCACCCCAGTTTGTCGAAGGGTGGGGTTGGTACTGGCCAACAGCCCCTTGGCACAGAATAGATCCCCCTCGCCGACACGATCGAAGTCCGGTGCTTTCGGATTACCATGGAGGGGATTCAGCGCGAAAGACCGGTCGACGCGAAATGGGCAGCGCCCCTTATAACGGGCCATCAGTTTAAGGATTGCCTCGGCCATGTTGGTCACAAGCTGAGGAAAAATCTCTCTGGCACGGCTCTTTTCCTCTTGGGTCAACTCCAGTGCCCCGAGGACATCGAGATGCAAGAGAAGAGCCTCCATCCCGCGCCCCAGCAACCAAGGATAGATCACCTGATAACTTTCCGAAGGAAGATCCAACCCCGTGTTCGGGTTGAATTTCGTGTCAAGGTAAGGCCAATCCACCGATCGGCCATGCCGATGCAGAAGGAGACGAACCCCGGTTTCGATGCCGAATGTACGCAGAAAACGTTGGTAAGTTTCTGACCGAAGATGGGAAACCGTCGGGGCGGATAGAATCAGAGGTTCGTAGTTTTTTTTAACCATGGGAATTTGGGGCGCGGCCCGAAAGGAACCTGGTGAAAGTGCCCCTGAGGACGAATTCGCTTCATTGCTTGCCATTATGAATAGTCATTCCCCTCGCCGGACAAACGACCGAATCGACCCAGCACCATGGAAAGTGACTCATTCGGCATCCATCTGCATGCTAAAACAACGTCCCAATATTCAGATCCGAATCATGTGCTTTATCAACAACCGGAGTGGCATTTACAGCGAAGGGTTAACAGAAACGGATCTGGAAATAGAATGAAAATACTGCTACAAGTTTTCTCTCGATGATCCGCACTTCACTACAAGGGAAGGTTTCCCTGATTACAGGGGGAGGATCTGGCATTGGCTTGGCCATATCGCGTCGCCTCCTTGCGGCTGGGTCTGCTGTCTTGGTCGCGGATATCGCTTCCGAGGCCCAATCCATCGTCCTCGCCTTGGCCCAAGAACCGGGGATGCCCGAGCAGGCAAGGAAACAGATCGCTTTTGTTACTGCGAACGCTGCAGATCCGGACGCCCCAGACCGCTTACTTAACGAAACAATAAGCCGATTTGGAGGTTTGGATATCCTCATCAATAACGCCGGAACATCCGGCGTATCGACCCCCGTCCCATTCTCCGATCTAAACGCTTATGACGACAACCTCTGGAACCATCTTCTCAATGTCAATTTGGTGGGACCTTTTCGTATGACTAGAGCGGCCGCCCCCTTCTTGAAAAAACTCCATGGAGCGGTCGTCAATACCGCTTCTCTCGCCGGCTTGCACGGTCAGGCCAGCAGCATCCCCTACGCGGCCAGCAAAGCGGCCCTGATCAACCTAACCCAGAATCTTGCCAGGGCACTGGCTCCTGACGTCAGGGTGAACGCGGTCGCCCCAGGATGGATTGACACTCCATGGACAAAACATTGGCCTGAGGAACGGCGGAAGAAATCGATCGAAAGCACCCTTTTGAAACGTGTCGGTACTGCCGAAGATGTGGCGGACGTTATCTTTTTCCTGGCGACGGGAGCCGCCTATGTCACCGCACAGACCCTCATTGTTGACGGAGGACGGTAATTACCCCCCACCAAGGCCCAGACCCGTATCGCGCAGAATAAAAATCTCTTTGCCTTCGTTGTTTAAGAAACGATCACGAATGTTGATCTACTGCTTCAGGGAT
>CAIVGD010000058.1 GCA_903905395.1 uncultured Verrucomicrobiota bacterium | reverse complement strand
CCTAAATTCTAAAAAATACCCGCTTTCTAACCTTCTCTTCTACCCACCCTTTGATTCATTCTCCCCTCATGCGCATTCCTATCGACCTCCCCGCCTGGAAAGACCTCGCCAAGCACTCACAAGATTCCCGCGATACCCATATGCGCGACCTTTTTGCCAAGGATCCCAAACGCGCCACCGCCTTCTCGCAACGTTGGAACGATCTCTTCCTCGACTACTCCAAGAATCGCATCAACGCCGACACTCTCCGACTCCTCCGCCAACTCCTCAAGGAAGCCAAGGTCGAGGAACTCCGCGACCGCATGTTCCGTGGCGAAAAGATCAACTTCACCGAAAACCGCGCCGTCCTCCACATCGCCCTCCGCCGCCCAGCCAACCAACCTCTCCTTGTCGACGGCCAAGACATTATGCCCGAGGTCGAAGCCACCCGCCAACACATGAAGACATTCTCCGAACAGGTCCGTTCCGGATCGTGGAAAGGTTACACGGGCCAACCCATCTCCGACATCGTCAACATCGGCATCGGTGGGTCCGACCTCGGTCCCGTCATGGTAACCGAAGCACTCAAACCCTTCACCCGCCGGGATCTCCGGATGCACTTCGTTTCCAACATCGATTCCACCCAGTTGATCGAAGCTCTTCGCGTCTGCCGCCCCTCCACCACCCTCTTCCTCGTCGCCTCAAAAACCTTCACCACCCAGGAAACCCTCACCAACGCTCACTCAGCCCGCTCCTGGTTTCTTAAGGAAGCCAACGACGAAAAACACATCGCCAAACACTTCGTCGCCCTCTCCACCAACGAATCCGCTGTCAAAAAATTCGGCATTGATCCAGCCAATATGTTTCCCTTCTGGGACTGGGTCGGCGGGCGTTACTCCCTCTGGTCCGCCATCGGTCTGAGCATCGCCCTCTCCATCGGTTACGACCGGTTTTCAGAACTCCTGGCCGGAGCCCACGCCATGGATGAACATTTCCTTAAAACTCCAGTCGACCAAAACCTGCCGATGACCCTTGCCCTCCTCGGCGTCTGGTACAACAACTTCCACGACGCCCACACTCACGCCATTCTCCCCTACGACCAGTACCTACATCGCTTCCCCGCCTATTTCCAACAGGGGGACATGGAAAGCAACGGCAAACGGGTCGATCGCGACGGCAAACCAGTCACCTGGAGCACCGGCCCCGTCATCTGGGGCGAACCTGGCACGAACGGCCAACACGCTTTTTACCAACTCATTCATCAGGGCACACAACTCATCCCGTGCGACTTCCTAGCCTCCGTGGATACTTTCAACCCGCTCGGAAAACACCACGACATCCTCCTCGCCAACTTCTTCGCCCAGACCGAAGCCCTCATGCAGGGCAAGACCGAGTCCGAAGCCCGTGCCGAACTCACCAAAGACGGCTTCAATGGCGATGCGTTGGAAAAACTTATCCCACACAAAGTTTTTCCTGGGAACCATCCTACCAATTCCATCATCGTCCAACGATTTGATCCGAAAACCCTCGGCAGTCTGATCGCACTCTATGAGCACAAGATATTCGTCCAGGGCGCAATCTGGAACATCAACTCATACGACCAGATGGGGGTCGAACTCGGCAAACAGCTCGCCAAAAAAATCGAACCTGAACTCGCCTCTGCTGGCCCAGTCACCACCCACGACTCCTCCACCAACCAGCTCATAAACGACTACAAAAAGCGCGATAATCGGATTTAAACCCGATATCATCACTTCTGCTGCCATATCGGCATCCTGCCGTTTCGGTGGGGTCAGAGGTCGACTTTCGTGTGGAGCGGGTCCCGCAATCGTTCTATGGAATGTTTGCCTATCCGCACCTCTATCTTAACCTTGTTGGAGATGAACCACCTCAATATCGCCAGCACAATAGATCACACCCTCCTCTCTCCTGAGGCCACGGCGGCGGATATCGACAAACTCTGCGACGAAGCCCGCCAACATCACTTCTTCTCCGTCTGCATTCCTCCCTGCTGGGTTCCCCACGCCAAGAAACGCCTGGCCGGATCCGAGGCCAAGGTAGTCACAGTTATCAGCTTTCCCCATGGGAACGACCTTTCTTCCTCCAAAGCCGTGGCCGCCAAAAACGCCCAGCAAGCCGGAGCGGACGAAATCGACATGGTCATGAACCTCGGTTTGGCGAAAGCCGGTGACTGGACCGCCGTGGAGAAGGATATATCCGAGGTCGTCCAGGCCGTTCGCGGGATCCCAGTTAAGGTTATTCTCGAAACTTGCCTCCTTTCCCAGGATCAAATCGAAAAAGCCTGCCAAGCCGCCACCAAAGCTGGAGCCAAGTTCGTAAAGACTTCGACCGGTTACTCGAAAAGCGGCGCCACCGTCGAAGCCGTCCGCTTGATGTGCGCATCCGTCCCCGCCTCGCTGGAAGTCAAAGCCAGTGGAGGAATTCGCGATGCCGAAACCGCCCAGAAAATGCTGGAGGCAGGAGCCACTCGTTTGGGTACCTCCTCCGGAGTCGCCATCGTTAGCGGAAAAACTTCAGCCTCTAGCTATTAACCTTGGTAGGGCGGTCTGTCCCTAGAACGCCTGCGTTGAATTTCCAAACTTGGCCGCCCAGCTAGGCGGCCTCGGAGATGCCGCCGTTACCTAACTTCGAACTTTAGAAATTACGCACCAGCCCCGTTCCCATCCGCAAATATCGACTTCAAGTCATCCTTCGAACTCCTCATCAGCCACCTGGTGATCGTCTCCGAATCGCTTTTCTTGCCCTCGTAAGCACGCAGGACCTTATCAATGTAAAAATGGATATCTTCGTGAGGGACTTTGGGCTGAATGAGAACATTAAAGCGCGCATCTGCCCCGGTCTTTCCGCCGAGGAACATGTCAAAGCACTCGCGTTTCACTCCATCGATCGTTCGTGTCGCACCACGGAAACCGATGTCAGCGATCTGATGCTGACCGCATGAGCTGGGGCAACCGCTAAAATGGATCCGAACCTTCTCCTTGTAGTGCCCACAAGTTTGCTCCAACTCGCCCATTAATCGGATCATGCGGTTCTTCGTTTCGGTGACCGCCAGATTGCAGAATTCGATTCCAGTGCAGGAGACACAACCTTTTCTGAAGTTGCTTGGTTCCACGACCAGGCCGGCTGCGACCAATCCCAGCTTCAATGCCTCTACGTTCTTCTCTGGAACGTAAGAGATGATCAGATTTTGTTTGTTGGTCCCACAAATGCGCACCTTCCCTTTTTCTCCATAACGCTCACTCAAGTCCGCGATCGTCATCAACTGTTGACCCCTGAATCGTCCACCTGCCAGACATATTCCCACCCAGTAAAACCCTTGTTGCTTCTGGGCCCGGACTCCCACGTGATCGGTTTCCGGATCTTCAGGAAAAACAAATTCAGAGTGACGCTCGAACTTTCGCCCGGCCACCTTTTCGATTTCGGTGATAAACTTCTCCGCGCCCCAGTCCGCCATGAGAAACTTCAGACGGGCCCGCGATCGTTTGTCGCGATATCCATGATCCCGGAAAATCACAGCAGTGTAATGTACGATGGGCAGAATATCTTCCGGCTTTAGGAAAACCGGAAGAATCTGCGCCAAATGCGGTGAGGCCGACAACCCTCCACCCACCTTAATTCCGTACCCAGTCTCTTTCCCCCTCTCCAAACCAAAAACCCCGACGCAGTTTATATCCGGTTGCGTACACATGATACGGCAACCGGAGATGGAGATCTTATACTTTCTGGGAAGATTGGAGAATTCCCGGTTGTCGGTGAGATGAGCACTCACCGCCATCAACTCCTGCGTGCCGTCCGAGATCGCATCCGGATCAATCCCCGCCACCGGACAGCCGACCACGTTCCGCGTATCATCCCCGCAAGCCCCGCTGGTGGTGATGCCAACCGCGTGCAGGCGTTTGAAAATCTCCGGAAACTGCTCGATCCTCAGCCAGTGCAGTTGGATCGTCTGCCGGGTCGTGACATCCCCCAAACCATGAGCGAACTGGTCGGTCAGGGCTGCGATCTCTCGAAGTTGAGCCGGATTGAATTGGCCACCAGGAATCTTCATCCGAAGCATGAAGTACCCGTCTTCCCGGGGTTTCTGCTGATAAATCCCATACCACTTAAAGCGGATGAAATCGTCCGGCTCAATTGCCTGATATCCTTCCGTGGCGTATCGGGGCAGATCCCTGATCACATCGAGGCCATCCTTTTCGACCTTCAACTGCTCCTCCCGGATAGAGCCGGGAGTAAAATTCCTAGGCGTAGAAAGTTTCAACGACATCCAGAAACTCTACTCAAACCTCCCACTCACACAAGTGTGCCCCGCCTCATTGGGGTCTGCCCAAAAAGCACTTACTTCGTCTCTTATAGGTCCGGCCTCTACATGGCGAGAATTTGGTGCAAATAAGCTCGTCCAATCGCCTTAATCCCGGACGAGAGCGCCATGGGTTTCTGATTTTCCACGCTACCCTCGTGCACTAAAAAAGACCGGCAACGATACCGCCCAACCGCTCGAACCAAGCGCGCCAAACAGGCGGCCATGGATGGTACCGGAGTCCGCGTGGCCTTGGCCTCTAAAAGAAGCAGTCGCCGATCCCCCTCATCGACCACAAAGTCCACCTCGAGTCCCTGCTGATCCCGAAACCAGTACAGGTTCAGAGCCAGCCCCCGAGAAAGCCGATGCTTGGCGATTTCCGAAGCGATGAATCCCTCAAAGATTGGCCCGGAAAAAGGTGAAGCTCGCAAGGTGCGCTCATCACGGATTCCCAATAAATGACATACCAGCCCCGAATCCATAAAATAAAGTTTTGGCGATTTTATTAATCGCTTCCCAAAGTTCTCAAAGAAATGCGGAAGGAGAAGCACCTGCCCTGTGATTTCCAGAATCGAAATCCAATCCGTTATCGTCGGCACCGATACCCCCAAGGGTGCGGCCAAGTCGGTCTTATTGAGAACCTGTCCGACTCGGCTGGCAAGAAGGGCGAGGAAGCGGCGAAAAAGAGCGAGGTCACGGATCGAGGCAACTGCCCGCACATCCCTCTCCAGATAGGTTTGGAGGTAAGACCGAAACCAAGTATGGGCACCAGAGGGATCCGCCAAAAGAACGTAGTTGGCCTTGGGAAACAAATGGCGAAGCAGGGTCGTCTTCCCTGCCCGGCGAGGTCCAGTCAATATCAGGGAAGAAAACTTCCGAGCAGCAGCCTGAATCTCTCCCGCCAAAAGTCTGGGCAGATAACTCAAGTGAATATTTTACCAAACTGGCGGGGAGGCGATAGTGTAAGCTTGAAATTAGTTGTGAAAATAGAGTCTCAACACCCGTAGTCCCGTTACTACGAGTCACCATACTTGGACTCCCAACTTCTCGCGACGGCCCTCGCCACCCCCAATCTAAAGTCAAAAATCAAACATCCAAAATCAAAAAACCCTCAATCCTTCTTATCCAATTCAACCCTCTGCGCCGCCGGACGCCGCCTCCGGATTTCAACTAAACCGATCAGTAGGATCAACATGCCGGCGCCCACCCATACCCTCGCCTCAGGCACCGCCGCCACCGTCAACTGGGTGTTGGTTCCGTTAAACGAGATCGACGCCCTCAGCGTCGCATCATTAAAGCTGATCTTATCGGCAAAGTTGTTCAGTGACGTCGTGCTATACCCCGTCCAAGCAGTGGAATTTGCACTGGAAAGATTTATCACGTTACCCACTAAATAATTTCCACCACTCCCCACAAAGGTCAGCGCCGACCCACTTGACGTCGCGTAGCTGCTCAAATCCACATCCGAAAACAGGAAGTTTGTCCCAACCGTGGTGTTCATCCCCTGGATCGTCGATGCCGCCGATACCGTCAGCTTCCCCACGCTGTCCCCATACCCCGCCGTATCCAGTGTCCCCCCGCTCATTGTTATCCCAGTCGTATCCCCGATCTGATTCGCCGCACCCAAAAGCAAGGTCCCCTGCTGGATCGCAATCGTCACCGGTCTGATGCTGTTTCCGCCGGAAAGTGTCACCGTGTTGGAATTGGTCTTCGCCAAGGTCAACCCACTGCCACCCACCGTCAATCCGCTGATCGTCTTGTCCGTTGCGGAATTCAAGGTCAATGTCCCGCTCCCCGTGCTGTTGGTAACGACATTTACCGAAGAACCAGCCGCGGTCACCGATGCCACCGTCTGGCTGTACCCACCCAGATTGTACCGGTTCGTCGTGGACGAAGTCTCATTGGTTTGTCCCAAGATCAAATCCGCGGCGATCGGAAGAGCATTCGCAATACCGTTGTTCAACGTTCCCCCAGCCACCACGAAGGTCGGCCCGCTGTAACTATTCGTCGCGTAGAGCGTGGCAACCGAGTTGGAAATATATAGATCCGAATTGGCCGAAGCGCCGAGGATCGTCCCATTGATAAAATGAGTCCCGCCACCACCCAATATCAAATCGGAACCGTCTTTGTTAATCGTACCGCCCATCGTGTTGGTCACCCCAACATCGGCACTAATCGTGGCGACATTACCGGTTGTCACGGTGATACTGCGGTTGTTCGTCAAACTGGAGGTGACCTGCAGTCTCCCGCCACCAGCGAGTGTGAGTGTATTCGTTAGCACGCCCAGATTGCGGGAGGAGGAGATCGCCAATGTTCCTCCGCTGATGGTGGTGCCCCCCGTGTAGGTGTTCGTTCCAGAGAGAGTTAGCTTTCCCGCACCATCTTTGGTCAGCGTTCCAGATGTCGTGCCGATGATGCTGTTGAGCGCCGTGTCCCCTGCGCCACCCACCGTCAGAGATAGAGTAGCCCCGGTAATCGTCCCCGTATTGGTCAAGGAGAGCGTCCCTGAATCCGAATTGATCCTGG
>CAIVGD010000057.1 GCA_903905395.1 uncultured Verrucomicrobiota bacterium | reverse complement strand
GTTCCCGGCGCGTCCGGATGCCAAACCACCAGATCCGCATCCGCCCCCACCGCAATTGTTCCCTTGCGCGGAGCCAAGCCGAGCAATCGGGCCACCTCGGTGCTGGCCACCTCGACAAACCGATTCAGATCCAACCGCCCCGTCCTCACTCCATGGGTGTAGAGGAGCGTAATGCGATCTTCCAGAGACGGAATCCCGTTGGGGATCTTGGTGAAGTCGGACCGGCCCATCTCTTTTTGCCCCTTAAAATCAAACGGTGCGTGATCCGTCGCCAAGGTGTGGATGAATCCCTGCTGAAGCCCATTCCATAACACCGCCTGATTCTTTTTGTCCCGCAACGGCGGCGACATAACGAATTTTGCCCCTTCGAAATTCGGCCGCTCCGCAAAAGTTTTGTCGGTCACCAGATACTGGATCAGCGTTTCCACCCAGGCCTTCACCCCCCTCTCCCGCGCTCGCGTCGCTTCCTGAAGTGATTCCTCACAACTCAGGTGAACCACATAAACGTGAGCTCCCGTCATCTCGGCAAACGTCATCAGATGGTGCACCCCTTCCGCCTCCACCCTCGGAGGTCGGCTCTCGTGATGCCACTCCGGCCCCGTCTTCCCCGCCGCAAGCAGCTCCTGCTGACGAATGGCAACAATCTCCGCATTTTCACAATGAGCCGTGGTGATCACCCCCAATTCCTTCGCCAACTTCAACGTTTGATATAATTCCTCGTCCGTCACACCGAACGCACCTTTGTAGGCGAGGAAAATCTTGAAGCTCGCCACGCCCGACTTCACCACCTGCCGCAACTGTTCAGCGGCCTGGGAATCAAAACGAGTCACCCCCATGTGAAATGTATAATCGCAAGCGCTCTTCCCCTCCGCCTTGCCCCGCCACAATTCATAAGCCGCATACGGTTCCTCGGTTCGCGACGGACAGATCATCTCGATCAAAGTCGTCGTGCCCCCGGCCAATGCCGCCCGACTCGCCGTCTCATAGTTATCTTTCGCCAACGTGCCCATGAACGGCAGGTGAATGTGCACGTGCGGGTCGATGAATCCGGGGAAAACGTACTTTCCCTTGGCCTCGATGATTTTCGTTCCGGCCGGAACTTCGAGATTTTTTCCTATCCGGGTAATCGTCTCCCCATCACAGAAGATGTCCGCGTGAAACCGGGAATCAGCGGTTACGATCTCACCGTCTCGGATTAACAAGGCCATGGGTTTTCCCGGGGGCGCAGGGAATCGTGTTCCCGCCCCTAATCCTTATGCCAGATATCGCCTTCGCCGTGGCGGAACCAGCGCGTCGTGGTCACCTTGGCACGCGTGTAAAAAAGAATGGCCTCTTTTCCCTGGAGATGGAGGTCTCCGAAGAAGGAGTCGTCCCATCCGCTAAATGGAAAATAAGCAAGCGGTGCCGGCACACCCACATTGATCCCCACCATCCCGGCCTTGATCCGGTGCTTGAACTCCCGCGCCGCCTTGCCCGACTGTGTGTAGATGCAGGCTCCATTGCCGAATGGCGTCAGGTTCGCCATCTCTATCGCCGCATCCAGATCCTCAAACCGCATTATATTGAGAACCGGCCCGAAAACTTCCTCCCGTGCAATTTCCATTTTTGCGTTCACCCGATCCACAATCGTCGGCCCCAAGTAAAAACCTTGGGGAGCTTCCTTCACCTTCACTCCGCGACCGTCCACCACGAGGGAAGCCCCTTCCTTCACGCCCGATTCAATCAGCCGGCTCACCCGCACCAGATGTTCGGAACTGATGACGGCACCCATCCTCGCCCCATGCTCACGGTCGGTGGGTCCCACCTCAATGGAACCGACCGCCTTGGATAGAGGTCCCATAAGCCGTTCGGCCGCCTTCCCGATGGTGACAGCCGTGGAACCGGCCATGCACCGCTGACCGGAACAACCAAAGGCCGCATCCACCAGACCGGTTACCGAATTATCGAAATCCGCGTCCGGCAGGACAAAGACGTAATTCTTAGCTCCCCCCGCGGCCTGGACCCGTTTGCCGTGTTGAGTCCCCTTTTCGAAAATATATTTGGCCACCGGGGATGAACCCACGAAGGAGATCGCCCGCACAAGCGGGTGCGTGAGCAACGCATCGACACACTCCCGCCCACCGTGCACCACATTGAGAACTCCAGGGGGCAGTCCAGCTTTCTCGAGGAGTTGGATAAGCCGGATCCCGGTGAGTGGAACTTTTTCACTGAGCTTGAGGATAAATGTGTTCCCGCAGGCGATGGCCAAAGGAAACATCCACATCGGCACCAGTGCCGGAAAATTATAAGGACAGATTCCCACGCAGACTCCGTGCGCCTGCCGGACCATCTCGCAATCAATTCCCCGCGCCACGTTTTCCAGCACCTCCCCCTTCAAGAGTTCAGGAATCCCACATGCGTACTCCACCACCTCGATCCCACGCCGGAGGTCTCCCCTCGCCTCCGCGATGTTTTTGCCGTGCTCCCGACAAATGCGCCGCGCGAGGGGTTCAAATTCCTCCTCCAGCAACATCTTGTAGCGGAAAAGAATCCGGCAGCGCTCCACCGGCGGAGTTTCCGACCAGTCGGCAAAAGCCCGGTGCGCATCTTTCACGGCTTGATCCACAATCTCCAAACCACACATAGGAGTTTGCGCAATCACCTCTCCCGTGGAGGGATTATAGACAGGCGAGGTTTTTTCGGTCTGAGGAACAGACCACTTCCCACCGATGAAAATCGGAACGGGATCCAAACCGGGGACTTTCCCGGAAGAGGCGGCGGAAATATTTTTAGTCATGAGCGGGGATGGCTTTCATTTTACCAGAAGCTAGGCGGACTTGATACTCTTCCCAACTCATAGGATCAAGACCCGTCGAAATATCCACCATGGTGATGCACTTCTCAACGGGGCAGACCAAGGCGCATAGATTGCAACCCACGCACGCTTCCTCCTTGATCTTCGGGATCGATTTGCCGGGAAGACGCCCCGGTCCAAGCCCCTGCCCGTTCGGTGAAACCATGGCAATCGCCTGATGCGCCCCATCCTCGCAGGCGATGTAACACAAGTTGCACCCGATACACTTGTCATAGTCGATGCGGGCCATCCGCTTGTAATGAAGGTCCAGCGTCTCCCACTTTTGCACTGACTGAACCGCGAGGCCCCGCAGATCGTTGACCGACTTCATCCCCTTCGCATCTAGGAAGTCGTTCAATCCGTCGATCATGTCCTCCACGATGCGAAATCCGTAATGCATGATCGCGGTGCAAACCTGGACGCTGGTGGAGCCCAGCGCGATGAATTCGGCGGCATCCTTCCAATTCGAAATTCCTCCAATTCCTGAAATCGGCAATCCGACCTCCGGATCCATGGCACAGGAATGAACCATGTTCAGCGCGATCGGCTTTACCGCAGGCCCGCAGTACCCGCCGTGGGCGCTTCGTCCCCCCACGCTGGGCTCCGCGCACATCGTATCGAGATTCACCTGCGTGATGCTGTTGATCGTGTTGATCAAGGATATCGCATTCGCCCCACCTTTTTTTGCCGCGCGCGCGGGGCGGGTTATATCCGCCACATTTGGCGTCAGCTTAACGATGACCGGAATCTGGGCCACCTCCATCACCCAGCCCACGATCTTCTCCATCACATCGGGATTCTGGCCAACCGCCGAGCCCATCCCCCGTTCGCACATCCCGTGCGGACACCCGAAGTTCAGCTCCACCCCATCTGCCCCGGAGTCCAGGGAGCGTTGCATCATCTCGTGCCAATTCTCGCGCGTGTCGGCCATGAGCGAGGCGATGATCGCCCGTTGCGGCCAGCGTTTCTTGCACTCCTTGATTTCCCGGAAGTTGGTCTCGATCGAGCGGTCGCTGATCAGCTCAATATTATTCAACCCCACCATCCGGTTCCCATAGAGGTCTAGTGAGGAATAACGGGAGCTCACGTTGACGATCGGTTCGCCGATCGTTTTCCAAACCAGTCCGCCCCAGCCCGCTTCGAAGGCGCGGTGACACTGGTAGGCGGTGTTCGCCGGCGGTCCCGAAGCCACCCAGAACGGATTGGGGGAGTGGATGCCGGCGAGATTGCAGGATAGATCAGCCATGGAGTTTCCCGTTCCTTTCCCGGTTGTAGGCCGCTTCGAGATCTGGAACACGGATCGGCTGTAGAAACCCGGAACCCTTGGCTCCATCCCGGTGGCCCAGACGGCTGGCCTGTAGTGGCCCACTCACCGGTTTTCCGGAAAGCATGGCGTGAATTCCGTGGGCGGCTTTCTTCCCGTCCGCCACAGCATTCACCACTTCCCGTCCCCCGTTCACCGCATCCCCGCCGGAAAAAACCTTCGCCACGCTCGTCTGCCCAGTCCTGCGGTCACATTCGATTCTCCCAGCAACGTCGAATTTCAGCTCCGGAATAAGTTTTTTCCAAATGGATGTCTGCTTCTCCTGCCCCAACGCTTTTATCACCATGTCGAACGGTTCCTCAAACTCCGAGCCCGGCACGATTTCCGCCTTGCCGTCCTTCCCGGTGCGTGTCCGGATCATCCGCAAACCGGTGACCCGCTTGTCTCCCAGTACTTCCACGGGAGCGGTATGAAAAATAAAACCGCACCCATCCTTCTTAGCCAACTGATATTCGTAGGGATAGGCCGACATGTTCTCCTCACCCCGCCGATAGAGAATGATCGCTTCCTTCGCACCCAACCGCTTTGCCTGGGTGACCGCATCGATTGCCGTGTTGCCACAACCGATCACCGCCACCCGTTTCCCCACCGAAATTTCGTGCAGGGGCTTCGTGTGAATCAAGCGGATAAACTCGAGTGCCTCGACCACCCCCCCCTTCTCCTCCCCGGGAATCCCCAGGCGATGGGTCCGCCCCAGCCCCACTCCGAGAAACACAGCATCGTACTCCTTCCGTAGTTTTTCCACCGGCACATCCTTACCCACCTCGGTTTGGGTGCGGAACTCGACTCCCAGATCCCGGATCAACTTCACCTCCCGCTGCACCACTTCGGGTGGCATCTTGTAGTAGGCGATGCCGTAACGATTGAGACCGCCAGGTTCCATGTCTTTTTCAAAGACGGTGGTTTGGTATCCCAGTCGGACAAGCTCCGCCGCACAACCCAGGCTGGCCGGACCGCCCCCCACCAGAGCCACTTTCTTCCCGTTGGGTTTCATTTTTTTGAGGAACGGATTCGCTTTCTGTTCCCCGAAAGCATCGGTCGCGTAGCGCTGGAGCCGCCCGATTTTTATCGGTTTCTCATCTCGGTCGAGCATCACGCAGGCACCTTCGCAGAGAACCTCGGTCGGGCAAACACGGGCACAGCTGGCTCCCAGGATGTTCGATTCTAAAATGACCCGAGCCGACCCAACCAGATTTCCCGTGGCAATTTTTTTAATAAAACCGGGAATATCGATTCCCGTGGGACAGGCCATGATGCAGGGGGCGTCGAAACAGTAGAGGCACCGATGGGCCTCCACGCTGGCTTCCTGTGGATGGTAACGCGGTGCGATGTCCTGCATCGCATCCCGCCTTGTTTTCGCCTTCAATGGCATAAGTTCCCACTTCCGACCGGTTTTCCAAGATGAAAAAATGGAGCAGGAGGAGATTCGTGAAACATAAACAAACCCCCATGAGCGGAAGTCAGGCCTAGGCCCCTCACTCTGCGGCCAATATGAAATCCACTAGGCAAACACCCGGTTTTTTTAAAAGTGTGGACAGTCTGAGAGTCAAAAAGTTACAATCTTTTTTATGGAAATTCTTATTCAGCCCGATGGCAAAACCGGTTGCCTACTCGGGGCTCGGGTCATTGCCAGAAAAATCCGTGAGAAGCCAGACTGTGTCCTTGGTCTCGCCACCGGCCGCACCCCTCTTCGCC
>CAIVGD010000056.1 GCA_903905395.1 uncultured Verrucomicrobiota bacterium | reverse complement strand
TATCTGGCCGATGTTTTCACCATTTCGACCAATCTCGCGGGCAACGGGGCGATCTCGCTTCCATGCGGTTTTACAAAATCGAATCTGCCGATCGGACTGCAGTTGATCGGGCCACGGTTTGGCGAGGAGACGATCCTCCGTGCGGCTCACGCGTACGAGCAGGCGCACGATTTTTTCCGGAGGTTGCCGCCCTCATGAGCACGCCAGCCAAGTGGGATGCGGTGATAGGGCTGGAGGTGCACGTGCAGTTGCGCACCCAGACGAAGATGTTCTGCGGTTGTGCGAATCAGTACGGCGATGCGCCCAACACCCATGTCTGCCCTGTGTGCCTAGGCTTGCCGGGGAGTCTGCCCGTGCCGAACGAAGAGGCGATCCGCAAGACGATCCTCACGGGGCTGATGTTGGGCTGTACGATCGCCCCCGTGGCGCGGTTTGACCGCAAAAATTATTTTTACCCCGATATGCCGAAAAATTATCAGATCAGCCAGTATGACGATCCCCTGTGCGCGGGAGGGAACGTGCCGCTAGATCCTTTTCTTTTTCCTAAAGAATTGCAGGAGACAGAGGAGGCCAAAGCGGGGCGGCAGATTCGGCTCACCCGGATTCATCTGGAGGAGGATGTGGCCAAATCGTTTCATTTCGAAGACCGGAGCGGGATTGATTTCAACCGGGCGGGCACCCCGTTGATGGAGATCGTCTCCGAAGCGGATCTGCGCACGCCTGGGGAGGCTTTTTCTTTTCTCGGTTCCCTGCGCCAAATTCTGCTGGCTGGCAACGTGAGCGATGCGGACATGGAGAAGGGTCAGATGCGGTGCGACGTGAACGTCTCCGTGCGGCCGGTCGGGCAGAAGGAGTACGGGACGAAGGTGGAGCTGAAGAATCTCAATTCGACGAGTGGTGTGCGCAGGGCGCTGACGTACGAGATCGCGCGGCAGATCGCTGTTTGCGAAAAGGGGGAGGCGATCGCGCACGAGACCCGCCGGTGGGATGACGAGGCGGGGGCGACCTTCACGATGCGAACGAAGGAGAAGGCGCATGATTACCGGTATTTTCCCGATCCCGATCTCCTGCCCGTGCGGACCAATCAGGGTTTGCTGGAATCGGCCCGCTCTCTTCTTCCCGAACTGCCATCGGCCTTGCAGGCGCGGTTGATGGGGAATTTCGGGGTGACGCCGTATCAGGCGAGCGTGCTGGGGGCGGACCGGATCCTTTGCGGATATTTTGAAAAAGCGGCGGCGGTGGCGAAGAACAAGGCGGCGGTGGCGAACTGGATTTTGAATGATTTCCTTTCGACCCAGCCGGATCCCACGACCACGCCGATCCGGCCCGAGTTTTTTGGCGAGCTGGCGGATCTGGTGGCCGAGGGGGGGATCAACAGTGCGCAGGCCAAGAAGGTCTTTGCCGAGTTGATGGCGAACACCGCCTCACCCCGGGAGATCGTACAGAAGCTGGGTTTGGCGCAGATTTCCGATGTCTCGGCACTCGGGGTGTACTGCGACGAGGCGATCGCGGCGAATCCGCGGAGCGTGGAGGATTACCGGGCGGGAAAAACCAACGCGATCAACGCGCTGAAGGGTTTTGTGATGAAGAAGAGTCAGGGTAAGGCCAACCCTGTCCAGGTGGACGAGATATTGAAGGCAAAGCTCTCCGCTTAGACAGTGGCCCACTGTGCCGTTTTGATAACTCCCCACCCATTCGAGCAGGAGGGGCGGCGGGACCATTCTCCGACGGCCCGCCGGGACGCCTTGGGATTTTTTTTAAAGTCGGGTGGTTTTTCCCATCGGCTAAGCTCCTTCCTCCTCTTTAGGGGAAAATCCTATATGACCGATTTTACTCTTTGTTTATTGCCAAAGCCATTTCCTCGGATTGCCCTTCTTCCTTCCTTGGGCGATCTTTCCCCTGAGCCATGATCTCCAACGAAGCCTACGTGCTTGAGCTGCTACAGAATTCCGGGGCGGTCTCCCTGGAAGACATGGTCGCCTGCCAGCAGGAGGCGGCGGATCGCGGTCACACCACGATGGAGAGCATCACGAAGCGCGGGCTTCTGACTCAAGATCAGATTCTCCAAATCGTGGCGAAGGATTGCGGGATGGAGTTCGAGCCCACGATCGAACACATCGACGAGGATGTACTGAGCACGATTCAGCCGGTCGATAGTCGGCGATACCATGCTCTGCCGCTACGGCGGTTGCCCTCGGGTCTGCGGGTGGCGATTTCCGATCCGTTGGATTTCGAGACGCTCGATGCCCTGCGTTATCTACTGAAGACGGATCTAGAGCCGGTGGTGGTGCCGTTGGCGAAGATTGACGAGGCGATCGTGAAGTTTTTTGGGAAGACCGATGAATCACTGCAGACGCTGATGGCCAACATGGATGGGAGCGAACTGCAGATTCGAAGCGCCGGGGATGATGGTGGGGAGACGACGGAGGGCGATGCCCCGATCATCCGGATGGTCTATGGGCTGATCCTCGAAGCCCATCGTCTGCGAGCGAGTGACATCCATATCGAGCCTTTGGAAAAACGTCTGCGCCTGCGGTATCGGATCGACGGGAATCTGCAGGAGATGCGGGATCCGCCCAAACGTCTGCAATCGAGCATCATCAGCCGGATCAAGATCATGTCCAACATCAGCATCGCGGAAAAGCGCCTGCCGTTGGATGGTCGCATATCGCTGGCCACGGTGGACGGGCCGACGCTGGATCTGCGGGTTTCCACCGTGCCGACGATCCACGGCGAATCGGTGGTCATGCGAATTCTGGATAAGAAAAACCTGATGTTGGGTCTGCCCGAGTTGGGTTTCTTCGCCGACGATCAGGCGGTGCTCGAGCGGGTGATCAACTACGCGGACGGAATCTTTTTGGTGACGGGTCCGACGGGGTCGGGCAAATCGACCACCCTTTACGCATGTCTGAACATCATCAACAAACCGGATCGCAAATTAATCACGGTGGAGGATCCGGTGGAGTACCAGATGGCGGGGGTGAACCAGGTGGCGGTGAACACGGATATCGGAATGACCTTTGCCGCCGCCCTGCGATCCATGCTACGGCAGGCGCCGAACATCATCATGGTGGGAGAGATCCGGGACGTGGAGACGGCTTCCATCGCGATCAACGCTTCCCTCACGGGTCACTTGGTTTTTTCCAGCCTGCACACCAACGACGCGCCCAGTGCGATCACGCGTCTG
>CAIVGD010000055.1 GCA_903905395.1 uncultured Verrucomicrobiota bacterium | reverse complement strand
GGCAAAGCCAAGCGGAGCGGCGGGCGCAGTACGCGTGTGACATCACGTACGGGACGTGTTCGGAATTCGGATTTGATTATCTGAGGGACAATGGGATGGCGACCACGCCGGAGGATCAGGTCCAGCGGGGGCATTATTTTGCGATCATCGACGAGGTGGACAGCATCCTGATTGATGAGGCGCGGACGCCGTTGATCATTTCGGGGCCGGTGACGATTTCGACGCACCAGTATGACAAGTACAAGTCGGTGATCGAGGGACTGGTGCGGAAGCAGAATGGGCTGTGTACGGATTGGGCGAATCAGGCGAAGGCCAAGTGGGAGGCGGGTGATCTGATGGGGGCGGGACGATTGTTGTACCGGGTGAAGTTGGGCTCGCCCCGGAATAAGTTATTGCTGAAGTTTCAGGAGGATCCGGCGATGCGGCGGGCGATCGACGATGCGGAGTTGGAGATGTACCAGGACACGAGGCGGACGGAGCTTTATAAGACGAAAGAGGAGATGTACTTCTCGATTGACGAGCGGAACAGCGAGGCGGATCTCTCGGAAATGGGGCGGACTTTTTTGAATCCGGAGGATCCGAACTTCTTTCTTGTGCCGGATCTGATCACGAAGAATCACGACATCGACACGAATCCGGCGTTGGAGGCGGAGGAAAAGTTGAAGCAGAAGCAGGCGGCGCAGGCGGAGTATGAGGATGCGAGCCAGCGGATTCACAACATCAGCCAGCTTTTGCGGGCGTACTGCGTGTTTGAGAAGGATGTGCATTACGTGGTGCAGGAAAACAAGGTGTTGATCGTGGACGAGTACACCGGGCGGCTGATGCCTGGCCGGAGGTGGAGTGACGGATTACATCAGGCGGTGGAGGCGAAGGAGGCGGTGCAGATCGATCGCGAGACGCAGACGTTGGCGACGATCACGATTCAGAATTATTTTCGGCTTTATGAAAAGTTGGCGGGGATGACGGGAACGGCCGAGACTGAGGCGAACGAGTTCAAGGACATTTACAGGCTGGGGGTGGTGGTGATCCCGACGAATCAGCCCTGTGTGCGAAAGGATGAGGACGATCTGATTTTCAAGACGCGACGGGAGAAGTTGAATGCGTTGATCGAGGAGATTAAAAAGCGGAATGTGGCGGGACAGCCGTTGTTGGTTGGGACGGCTTCGGTGGAATCCTCGGAAATTGTCAGCCGGATGCTCCGGCGGGAGAACATCCCGCACAATGTGTTGAACGCGAAGCAGCATCAGCAGGAGGCGGAGATCGTGGCGCGCGCAGGGGAGCGCGGGGCGGTGACGATTGCGACGAACATGGCGGGGCGCGGGACGGACATCAAACTCGCGGCTGGGGTGGCGGCGCTGGGCGGGTTGCATGTGGTGGGGACAGAGCGGCACGAGTCGCGCCGGATCGACCGGCAGTTGCGGGGCCGGTGCGCGCGGCAGGGGGATCCGGGGTCGGGCCAATTTTTCATTTCCTTCGAGGACGATCTGATGCGGAACTTCGGGGATTCGCGGAGAATCGGGGGGCTGATGACGAAGTTGGGGATGGATGACAACGAGGGGTTGCAACATCCGTGGCTCAACCGATCGGTGGAGACGGCGCAGAAGCGGGTGGAGGGAAGGAATTACCAGATCCGCAAGCACACGTTGCAGTATGACGATGTGATGAACCAGCAGAGGGGGGTGATTTACACGTGGCGGACGGACATCCTGAATTCGACGAATCCGCGACCGGAGGTGTTTGAGACGGTGGATGAGAGAATCACGGCGGAGGTGGAGGCGCGGGCGGGGACGGATCCGGTGGATGTGGATGGGCTGGTGCGTTGGGCGAACTCGGCGATGCCGGTGGGACTGCAAAAAGAGGATTTGTTGGCGGCGGGTGGAAAGAACGAATGGGCGAAGTTGTTGAAGGAGAATGTGAGGGCGGCGTATGAGGTGAAGGTGAAGTTTGAGAATCCGGAGGCGGTGAAAGCGTTGGAGAGATATGTGCTTTTGGGGGCGATCGACCGGTTGTGGCAAGAACATCTCTACGCGATGGACGGGTTGAGAACGTCGATCAATCTGAGGGCGTACGGGCAGAAGGATCCGCTGATCGAGTACAAGAACGAGGCGTTCACGATGTTTGGGGAGCTGATGGGGCGGATTAAGGAGGAGGTGGTGCACAATCTGTTCCGGTCGGCATCGAGTTTGTCGGCGTTCGAGCATTTCCTGGCGGCGTTGCCGCAAAGGGCGGGGCGGGGAGAGTTGCCTGGGATGGGTTCGGGGGAGGTGACAACGGAGGGGACGGAGAGCAGTGGGGGTGCGGCGGCGACGATGGTGGAGGAGGCTTTGATGCCGGTGAAGAGGGCGGGCCCGAAGCTGGGGCGGAATGATCCGTGTCCGTTGGATCCGAAGAAGAAGTTTAAGAACTGCTGTGGGGCGACGGGGAGCAAGGCTTGTTTCAAGGTCAGTGCTTAGTGTGGCCGAGCGGCTGTTTTGTTTTTTACGTGTAACTCTTGCGAAAGCTTGAGGCAGGAGATCATAGGGGTAGGATCAGGCAGATGAATCATTCAGTGGCGGCTGTGTTTGGTGCCAAATATTTCACGATTATCTCGGTGGCAGGAATCACTTTGCTGGTTGGATTCGGGCTGGGCCGAGTGACGTCGCCCAATTCGTCTGAAGGTAATCTCCCTGGGGGCAGGGTCGGGAAGATATTTGATCGGGATGGTGATGAGGGCTCGGCTTCAGCAAGTCTTATCAACGCATCCAGCGACAACAAATCGGGATCCGCCTTTTCCGAACAAAAGCTTCAGCAGGCGATCTCTCTCTCCAATCCTCGGTTGAGAGAGCGGGGGATGGAAGAGATTCTGGCTCGGGCCAACCTCGATGAGGTGAAGAGAGCCCTTAAATGGGCGGAGTCCCTGCCGGATGGCCCAGGCAAAAAGGCGGCCATGGCGGATATTCTGGAACGATGGGCGCAAATGGATGGATTGGGCGCGACGAATTATGCGGCCCAGCTTTATGAGAGCACCGGGAATGCCGGGCCTTTGCGGGAGGCCTTGAAGGGGTGGGCGCAGACGGATCCGAACAGGGCCCTGCAACAGCTCCAATCCATGGGGCTTGCCGATGGGCTCAAGGCGGATATTCGGACGGATCTGGTCGCCCAGTGGACTGAGCAAAGCCCGCAAACCGCCGCAGCTTATGCGACGAGCAACAGGGATACGGGGAGCTGGCAGGGTTTGGTCGCTACCGTGGCCAACGAGTGGTCCAAGGAGGATCCAAAAATGGCGGCGAATTGGATTGGCTCCCTGCCCGCAGGACTTGATCAAATCCATGCCATCAATGCGACCATCTCCAATTGGTTTCAAACGAATCCCAGTGAAGTGGCTTCCTATGTCAGTTCCCAGTCTCCTGGGCAAAGCCGAGACATGATGGCGTTAACCCTGGCGCGGCAAATCGGGCAAGAGGATCCCTCGGCAGGGTTGCAATGGGCGGTAACCGTGGGGGATCCTAAGACGCAGGAAAAAGCCGCAACGGGAGCCATCGTGGACATTTACAGAAGGGATCCCCAACAAGCGGAGCAGATTTTGGGAAGCAGTTCTCTTACGAGTGCCGTGCAGGCAGCGGTAATGACGCGATTGCAAAGTCCGGGGCCATGGTGGAGGTGATGGGGTGTACGCGGCGGACGCCGCCGCCAGTTTAAGATTAAGTTGAAGTCAGAGGGGGGGAAGAAGGATTTTTGATGTTGAATTTTTTCCCGCAGTCGCGGGACGCAGACGCGAGGTGCGAAAGTGGTGGTGAGGTTACGGGACGATCATGGAAGCGGGGAGTTTGCCGACGCAGGCGGAGGGGAGGCGGGAGTTGAAGGAGGAGGGATCGCCGGGGACTTCACGCTGGGAGCCGTCGGCAAAGGCGACGATGGCCCGATTGGCGTGGCGAAAGTGGACGGTGATTTCATTTGTGGTGAACATATAAAATTCCTCAAGCATGGGGTTTTTGCCGGAGGCGGGCGCTTGGAAGGTGTTGATCTGGGCGCAGGTGGCGAAGAGAGCGATCTGGCCGGGCATGGCGAGTTGGTTGATGCGACGAAGCTTGTTGGTCTCGCCGCCCATGGGGCCGCCGGTCAGCTCGGTATTCACACCGAAACCGAAGTAGCCGTTTTTGAATTTTGGCTTAAAGCTGGAGCCCATGGAGGTGAAGGCAAAGTCGGGGACGCGGCCGGCGGAGTCGGCGATGTAGGGACCGAGGGGGCCGCGACTTTTGTCGAGAAACCGATTGCCTTCCCCCCGTCCCTTACTGGATGGGCTTTCGCAACCGAACCACCACTGATCGCCGCCATCGGATGTGCGTTCGTAATATTTCCAGAAGCGTCCGTCGTTTTCTGCAAGGTAGGTGGCTGCGGCGATACTCAACTGGCGGAGGGCACCAGAGGAGGTGGCGAGGGTGGTCTGGCGGCGAACTGCCATTGCGGCCGGAGCGAGCAGGGTGAGCAGGACACCCAGGATCACCATGACGGAAAGAAGTTCAATCAAAGTGAAAGCAGAAACCTTGGATTGTTTCATGGTTGGACTGCCCCGATCCGATAAAATCTCCGTGGAGGAAGTGGGGAATCTGGATCGGTCCATGTTTCTTCGGAGCTGGAGGCTGTCCGGGTGGATCGTGTGACGAATGGAGCGGAGAGGTTGTCGGTGGACTGAATTACATAAACGGCACCGGGAGCGGCCGTCCAGATGAGTTGGGCAGTCCCATCCGTTTGAAGAAACAAAGATTTGATGGAGGGAGAGGGGATGGATGGGTGTTGGTGGTAGATCCAGTCCGAGGAAGAGACAAATTGGTAGACATACCCGTCCCAGTAACCGTCCCGAATAATTCTTTGGGAAATTCCGTACCAAGATTCCTGCCAATCGGAGTCCTGCGGAAGACCGGCGGGAGGGGTGGGGGCTGGAACGATGGATTCGTCGCCATAATCCGGGGCCGCAAAGACACCCCAGTAATTTCCGCCGATCCACTGATACGCCTCGTCGAAGAGATCCTCCGATGCCCGGACTGATCCCTGCCAAGATATCGAGGTTAGAAAAAGGTTGGGGGAACTCTCGCTGCCCCAGTTTACTGATTGGAAGGAAAATTCGGGGTGGATCGAGTGGATTCGCTCCAAGGCCTCCACACTGGTGATGGAATCTTCAGGGAACGAGAGGATGAACCAAACTGACGGGGAGGGTGGCGGCCCAAATTGGAAGACAAGATTGGCGTGGTTGGTTCCGGTGCCCACGCGGATTTGTGAGTGGGAAGAATCCGGGAGGATGAGAGAAAAGGTAAGGATAATGGCCAAGGCCAAAGCCCTGGGAATCCCGCCCTTGACGAAACAATCGGACATGTGAATTCCATTTCTGGCGTGAGCCAGAATGGTCCGCACGGGGTGCGGGGGTCCGGACTCTCGCCCTTCATTTTTGCGATGAGGGTTGTCCTCCTTCTTGCGACGGAGGTGCGATGAGCCTTGGCGGGCAGATGTTCGGACTCCGGGTTGCTTGCCTCCTCCCCGCCTTCACCCTTCAGTCCCGTCCCGCAATCG
>CAIVGD010000054.1 GCA_903905395.1 uncultured Verrucomicrobiota bacterium | reverse complement strand
TGGTGATTAGGGATTAGTGATTGGGGAGGGCGGTAGAATGATTTTTGATGTTTGATTTTGGATTGAGAAAAATGAGAGCGGAGGATTGTCAGCGATGTAGGGCGGCCGTTCGTGGACGCCGTCTGAATTCAAGGCTGATGGCTGTCCCGCTTGAACGCTATGGACGATTGGATTTCTCGCACTAAAGGCGCAAAAACTATCCGCGCCAAAACTGGGCCCCTCAACAACGATTTACTCGGCCACCTCTGAGGCACCTCTGAGCTACCTCGGAGGTACCTCAGAGGTGAGTCTTCGTAAGGCACTGTAAACCAGATGTCTATAAACAATCGTAAAATATTTTTTAAACGACCGCACCTTTTTTAGTTTATTTCAGTTTAATCCATAATGGACTGCCGCTGGGTCCCTTTTTTGCTTTGGGGCGACCATTCCGTGAGCACCGATGGAGGCACTAGGGTTTCAACGTTGAAGGGGCAGAAACAGGGAGTCCTGTGGGTGAGGAAGGGAAACCATCCGACATGGAAAAAATGGCCTCCCTCTCATATTTTTATGCTATCCTTTAAAGGTGGATGCGCTGCTCCATAGAAACTGCCTTTTGGATTAAAAGGTATGCCCTATTTCACTTTATTGCGCTGGGTTGCTTTTTTATTGCCCTTCACACTGCCTATTCCTTGTTCGGCAAGCGCAGTGATCAAGGACATCGAGTTCACCTACACACTGGATGTCGGGTCTGGCAATGAAATCTGTGTTTCCGGGGTACACCCAACCCTTGGCGGGAACGATCCGCTCAAGGCTGTCAAACTTGCCTGGTCCACCGGCAATGTCTGGCGAGGGAAAATAGCACTGCCCGCTGGGGAGTCGTTGACCTACCATTTCATCAAACGTTCGTTCAACGTTGCAAATTGGGTTAACGCCTCCTTGGTGACATCACTCACCGGTGACCTCACGGTGGTCGTGCCCGATCATGTCGCGCCGCCTTGGAGCGGGAAGACGGTTTTTCTTCACAGCAATTGGACTCAGGCTTGGATTCAATACCGCGACCTCACGCACGGCGGAAATTGGGTGACGGTTCCAATGGCTGTGGTCGGTGCGGGGCGGACTGTTTCGGAGAAACTCTTCCGGGTGGACGGCCTCCTGACTAGTGGAGCCGAGATGGAATTTGTCTTTAACAATGGCTCGGCATGGCTGAATGCCCTAGCGCCACCTACCGGTACGGCCAGCGGTGCCGCCCCCGCTACCCCCACTCCCTATCAAGGGTTGGCGGGACCCTATAATTTTCGCACAAGCCTCGACGTGCTCTTCGTGCAAGACCAGCAGGTCTTCAACTACAAGCCGCCGGCGAGCCTCAGTGCGCCATCGTTTCTCACACGCGCGATCGGTTCTACGGTATCGGGCGTCCCCGCCCGCCCGATCACCATCTATTTTCCGCGCGGCTATGCGGAGAATACATGGAAGAAATATCCGGTCCTCTATTTCCACGATGGGCAGAATGTTTTCTTTCCCGGTGGAACATTTGGCACGTGGGATGCCGACCGCATAGCCACCTACGAGACGAGCCAGGGCCGCATGCGCGAATGCATCCTGGTGGCGATTCCCAACGGGAACGACTACGGCTCGAACCGCCTGAATGAATACCTGCCCGATAGCGACACGATCACCAACTATGGCGGCACCGGCACGAACTACTCCGGACGCGCATCGCAATACCTCTCCTTCATTCGGAACAACATCATTCCCACGCTGGATTACAATTATCGGACGCTCACCGACACCCCAAACCGGCTCGTGGCCGGATCGTCGCTGGGCGGGCTGGTTTCCGATTACATTAGTCAGTTCGCAAGCGATCTCTTCGGGGGCGCCGGCATTTTTTCGCCCGCTTACTGGGCCGCTCCGAATTACATTGGCGGTCGTACGGTTTCTTCGTTAGCGCTCCGCCGCTATCTCTACATGGGAACGGCGGAGTCCAGTACCGGCGAGGCCAGCTCGGATGTTTACTGGCAGGGGGCGCTCAGCGTTTATAATTCATTTCTAGGAGCTGGGCATGTAGCGGGACGTGATCTGCTCTTTGAGGGGGGCGCATCCGCCACGCACAGTGAACCCTACTGGTCTCGTCGCCTGCCCACCTTCTTCGGATTTGCCCTCAACCCGTGGCTCGAAGGCAATTCGCTCGCCTTGGAGTACTTCACACCCACACTTTCACTGACCTCCCTGGACGTGGCCGGGAACAAGGCACATCTCCGTTACCTTTCCCTTTTTGGTTTCCGCCAAGTTTTGCAATCCACCACGGACCTTTCTGCGTGGAGCGGGTCGGCCGTGGCGGACGCCGTGAATCCGTGGGATCAAAGCGATGTAGATGCTTCAGCGGATTCATCTCCAAAAAAGTTCTGGTTCCTGCAGATCCGGCTTCCTTGAATTTATAAACAAAGGCAGGGCGGACGGCGCGAGATGATTTTGGATGTTGGATTTTTGATTGGGAAAGAGGATTTTTGGAGCGCCAACTGAAAACAAATGTAGGGCGCCCGTTCGTGGGCGCCGGATGAATTCAAGGCTGATGGCGGCCAGGAATGGCCCCCCCCACAGGTGTCTTCAGCCTTGAAGTTGGAAGTTTGGGTAGCGGCGGCATCTCCGAGGCCGCCTAGCTGGACGATGGAAGGGAGTACGAGGGTAGAAGTTTAGGCGGGTAGGGTTTTTTATAAAAAATATCAACCATAGGACTGCTAATGTCCTTGGGTGGGTGTGAGGGTGTTCGCATGTCATCACGGAAAAATAACTTAGCTCGGGCGGATGGAGGCTGGTCGGGGAGCGAGTCCCCCGCCATTCTCCGGAGGATGCGGATTGAGCTGATCACGACGGGTTCGGAGCTCCTGTACGGGCAGGTTCTGAATTCCCATCCGGGATATCTTTCGGGAAGGTTGGCGGCTTTTGGGCTGGAGCTGGCCCGGCAGACGGCGGTGGCGGACAGGAAGGAGGCGATCCGGGATGCGTTGGCGGAGGCGTGGGGGAGGAGTGATCTGGTAATCCTCACCGGTGGGCTGGGTCCGACTTCGGACGATGTGACGAGGGAGGTGGTGGCGGAATTTTTGGGAAAACCTTTGGAGTATCAGCCGGAGATTGAGAAGAAGATTCTGGGTTATTTCGCAAAGAGAGGGCTTCAGGCGTCGCCGCTGGTGAAGGTGCAGGCGATGGTGCCGAAGGGGATGGAAGTTTTGTCGAACGATGCGGGAACGGCTCCAGGTCTTTTTTTTGACGAAAAAGGGAAAATGTTGGCCGTATTGCCGGGTCCGCCCCGGGAGCTGGGGCCGATGTTTGAGGCTTGGGTGGAGCCGAGGTTGAGGTCGCACGCGCGGGCGGCGGAGGGGATGAGGGTGGTGAGGGTGGTGGGGATTGGGGAGTCGGCAGTGCAGGATATGTGTGAGGGGGAGTTACGGCAGTTGGGTTTTAGGGAGATCGGGTACTGTGCGCGACCGGGGGAAGTGGATGTGAGATTGAGGACGCCGGACGGGAAGCTGTTGGAGGCGGGGGTGCGGCGGATCCGGGAAATTCTGGGGGAAGCGGTGTATGGGGAGGGATCGGAAACGATGGAGGAGGTGGTGGTGGGATTGGCGAGGGGGGCGGGGATGAAGTTGGCGACGGCGGAATCGTGTACGGGTGGATTGGTGGCGAGCCGGATCACGGATGTGCCTGGGGCTTCGGAGATTTTTCTGGGAGGGTGGGTGACGTACTCGAATGAGGCGAAGGTGCGGGATTTGGGAGTGTCGGCGGAGAGTCTGGCCCGGTATGGGGCGGTGAGCGGGG
>CAIVGD010000053.1 GCA_903905395.1 uncultured Verrucomicrobiota bacterium | reverse complement strand
GGTACGGAGCTGGTGTGGCTAATGCCAGCGAAGCCAGCTTTCATGTTAATGATCTCTGGCGGGTCATTAAAAACCGATGGCCGACCTCGGTTACTATTCTTGTTTTGGTTATGGGGACCGGCTTTGTCGTGACCAAGTTGCAACCCAAAGTTTACGAATCCTCCGCCGTGCTTCGAGTGGAGAAAGAGAACCGGGACTTGCAGGTTTTTTCGAGCACGTTCGACGGGTTTGATCCGGTCTTCTTTCAAACCGAATTTGAGATGATCCAGAGCAAAAAAGTTCTTTACCCAGTCATCACGAAACTCGGCGTCGCCAACCGGCTTTGCAAGACGATGGAGCTCCCCGATGGCTCGATCAACGACGATCAGGCTTTCCAGATCTTTCGAAAAAGTTACCTGGAGGTAAGGCCTTTTCGGAATACCAAGCTGATCGAGGTGGTTTGCCAAAGCCAAAAGCCGGAAGAGGCCGCCCTGTACGCCAATACGATCACCGATTCCTATGAGGAGTTCCGGCGTGCGGAGATTACCGGTCGGAGCGATTCGGGGCTCAAGGCGCTGGATGGAGAGGTGCAAAAACAGAAGAATCTCGTCTCAGAGGCGGCGGGCAAGGTGGAGGCACTTAGGCGCGACCTGAAAATCGATGAACTGCCTGGAGCCACCGCGCAGGTCCAGTCCACCACGCTGTCGGATATGGAAATTCAGCGGAAGGAGGCGCAGTTGAGCGAACTCCGCGCGGACATGATTTCCCGGAAGGTCCGATTGGAAAAAGTGGCCGACCTGAGCATTGAGCAGTTGGAATCGACTTTACCCGCCTTGCAATTGGAGGACGCGACGACCGCCTCCACCAAGCAGCAGTATCTTCAGGCACTACAAAATGTCGCCTCTATGCAGAAGCAGGGGTACGGGAGGAAACATCCTGAAATGCAGGGGGCGATCCGTGTGGTCAGCGAGCGACGGGATCAGCTGAATAAACTGGTGACGGGAATCCGCCGGGCACTTGGCATCGATCTGAGTGTGGCGCAAGCCAAGGTGGAGAATCTGGAAAAGGAGGTGGCCGAACTCCGGAATCAACTACGGGAGGATCGGACGGATCGGTTGGCTCCTTACAACGAAGCCAGAAGGGATTTTGAAACTCAGAGTCAGTTACTCGATGTGCTGACATCCCGCTACCGTCAGCAGTCGGTGGAATCGCGCATCGAGACCCGTCCGGTGCAGATCATCAACCGGGCTGAACCCGGCGTCCGTCCGGTGAAGCCGAACATGAAGCTGAATCTGGCTTTGAGTATGGTGGTGGGATTGGTTCTCGGGCTCAGTCTTGCTTTCTTTATTGAATATTTGGATACCAGCATCAAGACGATGGACGACGTGGAAAGGCACTTGGGGATCAGCGTGCTCGCGGTCATCCCAAATGGAGCAAAATATCTCACGCAGGATGAGCCCAATTCCCGCTTCACGGAGGGGTATAGGATTCTTTGTGCCAAGTTAAATTTGACCGGTTCACGAGACATCGCTCGGACGATTACAGTGCTGAGCGGGGGACCTGGGGAAGGAAAATCCACTACGGCGTTCAACTTAGGTTGGGTTTGCGCGCAGAGCGGCATGAAGGTGTTGATTATCGACGGGGACATTCGCCGGCCCGCCATGCACGGCGCGGCTGGGGTCGAGAACACTCTAGGGCTGGGCGAGTTTTTGGCAGGTCAGGCTTCCTTGGATGAACTGATCCAAACCACCTCCGTGCCAAACTTGGAAATGTTGACGGCGGGCAGTCTCGGACCCGAGGATCTTGGAGGGTTCAGCCGAGCCCGGTTTGGTTCCCTCTTGGAAATTTGCCGCACGAACTACGACGTGATCGTGGTGGATTCGCCCCCTGTGCTCGGCATCAGTGACGCTTCGGTCATCAGTCAGGAAGTCGATGTGACTCTTCTCCTCATTCAACACCGGCGCTATCCCCGCAATGTTTCTCAAAGGGCGAAGCGAGTCATTGAGGAGGTCGGAGGCAAACTCTTCGGGGTCATTCTCAATAATGTCAACATCAAGACCGACGATAACTACTACTACTATGCGGGCTACTCGACTCAGTACGGGTACAAGAGGCGTGCCACCCGGGCTCGGAAACAAGAAGCTCATCGTGTGGAAGTGGCCGCGCAGTCCCCGGAGAATGGTATCGATCAATCGGCCGTGGATTCTTTTTCACTACCGAATGAAGATGGCACCGAAGTTCAGGTGGCGGATGTCGAGGTTGTCCCCACTCCAAGAGTCACCTACGTCCGACCCCCTCAGGACGAGGATCGTTTTTAGTTGCGGTATGAAGAGGATTTTTTTCCCGCTGTGTGTGGGGCTCTGGATGGTTGGAGTTGCGTGTGGACAATCCCTCAATTTAGGCGCTGGGGCCGGATCCGCGTTTGGGACTAATCCACCAGCAGAGAATCCCGTCGTGCCCTCGGCCAATCCAGTTGTGCTCGCGCCTGATCCGATGTCGGGTGCCGCCCTTCCTGTGGCGGACAGCGGGGGAGCGATGGATATCAGCGATCTCCTGCGCGGGGGAGACACCTTGATCATCCGACTCACGGGGGTGCCGGTTCCGGATCAGGGTATTTTTGAGGTTAAAATCGACGAGGGCGGCAAGATTTCCATGCCGCACATCGGTAGTCTGGTCGCCGCCAACACGACGACTGTACAGCTTAAGAAGTTGATCGAATCGACCTATATCAAGGAGGAGATTTTTACGAATCCAAACGTTACCGTGGATCTCAAGGAGCAGAGGTTTGTCGATGTCACTGGGGAAGTGCGGATGCCCCAGCGGGTTCCATACACCAAGGATCTCACGGCCATGGGGGCCGTCGCCGCCTGCGGAGGCTTTACTGACTTTGCGAACCGACGGAGAGTCCGACTCACCCAAGGAGGGGTCACTCAGGAATTCAACGCCAAGGAGATTCAGGCCGACCAAGGTCGGGATATCCGACTCAGACCCAACGATAAGATTCAAGTGGACCGGAGTATTTTCTGAAGCGAAGAATTGGTTTGTTTGGGGGGACTTTTGATCCCTTCCACGTGGGACATTTTCTTGTGGCGCGAACCGCCCAGGAACTTCTCCGACTTGAGCGGGTCGTGTTTTTGCCCTGTGCCCAATCACCATTAAAATTTGTCCGACCTATCGCGGGGGATCGCTTTCGACTCCAGTGGCTTCGGGATGGCTTGCGTGGTCAGCGCTGGGCCGAAGTTTCCGATTGGGAAATAAACCAGAAGGGGAGCTCTTATTCTGTGGAAACTGCCCGGCACTGGAAGGAGCTGGATCCCCGGGCCGAGCTCTACTGGATCCTGGGTTCGGATCAGTGGAAAACCATCTCCCGTTGGAAACAATTCCGGGAGCTGGGTCGGTTGGTTCATTTTCTGGTTTTTTCCAGACCGGATGCACCTCAACCGCGCCGAGGTATGAAAATGAGGGCAGTGCCGGTTCGCCTGGATATCTCGGCCACGGAGATACGGTCGCGCCTCAAACAAAGACTTTCCGTGACCGGATTGGTCCTGCCTTCCATCGAGCGGCAACTTGCGCGGAGTCGGTGTTTCCGATGAGTATGGACGGCGTGGAATTGGCCCGGCTCTGCCGGGATGCGGCGGCGAATAAAAAAGCCAAGGATCCCGTCATTCTTGATCTTCGGAAAATCGGAGGACCTGCCGATTTTTTCCTGCTGGTTTCGGGCGACAACGAACCGCATCTGAAAGCTATTTCAGGGGAAATCGATAGAGGAGTGTTGGAAGCCTGTGGTCGGAAGCCATTCCGGATTTCTGGGAATTCTGCAAGCCAATGGATGATTCTGGATTATGGAGATGTGATGGTTCATGTCATGCATTCAGCCCGGCGTGATTTTTATCGGCTAGAAAATCTCTGGGGCGACGCCGATAGAATCGACAAGTAATAAAATCCCCGACCCTGCTCTTACCTTAAATCACATCTCTTCGAGGGTGGGGATGCCGAGCAGACCCAACCCGTCGCGGAGAATGTCTCCCGTCAGGCCCACCAGTGTTAACCTGGAATCGCGCAGGGCAGGGGTGTCAGCCTGAAGAACCGGACAGGCCTCGTAGAAACGGTGATACATGCTGGCCGTTTCATACAGATATCCACAGAGATGATGCGGGCGGCGATCCGAGGTCGCCAGAGCCACCGCATCCCCGTACTGCAGAAGTTGGCGGGATAACTCCTCTTCCGCGCTCTCCTGTAACACCACAGGGTGAGCCGGAGTTTTTTCAATTCCAGCCTTGCGAAGTATCGAGCGGGTCCGCACGTACGCATTGAGAATGTAGGGAGCGGTGTTGCCGTCGAATGCGAGCAGTTTTTCCCATGTGAAAACGTAATCGAGATTACGCCCAGGCATCTGATCCGCGTACTTCAGACTGGCCATCCCCAGCAGTTCGGCTTTGTCCTCTAAAATCCCGAGTGCGAGATCGGGCCGTTTCTCAATGAGGATTTTCTTGGCGCGATCCTTGGCCTCTTCGAGAAGGTCGATCAGTTTGATTGGAGTTCCGTCTCGGCTTTTGAGTGGCTTGCGATCCGGCCCCAGAATCGTCCCAAACCAGACGTGCTCCAAAGCGGTCTTTTGCTTCCATCTTTGCGCGGTGTCGAACAACCAGCGGAAGTGAAGCTGTTGCCTGCCATCGGTGACATAAAGAATCCGGTCGGCATGCAAGTCGCGGATTCGGGAGCGGAGTGCCGCCAGATCGGTTGTACCATAAAGAAAGGCACCATCTGACTTGCGGATGAGGAAGGGCTCCTCCGAGATGGCCGGATTGCGGATGACGACGGCTCCTTGACTATTCTCTGCGATCTTAAGTTGTAAAAGTTCATCCACGATTCCGGGCAACTCCGAGTTGTAGGAACTCTCGCCTTTTTCCAGGTCAAATGTCACCCCGAGGCGTTGGTACACTTCACGGAAGTGATCGGCTGATCGTGCGCAAAAAAGTTCCCAGTCCTTCCTTCTCTCCGGCTCGCCGGCTTGGAGTGCGGCGAGCTCGGCCCGGGCGTGATCCATCTTGGCTGGATCGGACTCAGCCTCTTGGTGACCCTGTTTGTAAAAATCCTCCAACTGTTGGATGGCTGTGGGCGAGGTGATGGCTGGCCGTCCCGCCGCCCGGTAGGCGAGGAGAAGCTTGCCGAACTGCGTTCCCCAGTCGCCGAGATGATTGATTCGGATCACGCGGTGACCCATGCGGGTGAGAAGACGGGCCAGACTGTCGCCCAAAAAAGTGGAG
>CAIVGD010000052.1 GCA_903905395.1 uncultured Verrucomicrobiota bacterium | reverse complement strand
AGCATCCGCCAAGGCGTTCTGCGTAATAATGTAAAGATCCCGCCGATCAAAACCCCGATCCCGCTTAAACTCCTTCGGCTCGAAACTTTCCGACAAGATCATGTACGTCGGCACAAATCTCCCAGGATCCGTCCCCCCATACACAAAGCTGTCCCTCGGGAGGTCAGCCAACATATCCCGCCCATACATCCAGCCAAACCAGTGATCTCGCTGACTACAAAAAGCAAGATTCTGACGAAAACTGAAAGCCCCCAGACCGATGGCCAGGAGCGAGGCCGCCCCCACACACCAAGCAGGCTTCCGTAACCACCTCTCCAGTGCCAATCCCGAACCCAATCCAGCCAGCAAAACGAAAAACGCGTGCGAGTACCCCAGATAAGGCATCTGCAGAAGCCAAGCCGCCTCATCCGCCCCAGCCTGATCAAAAGCCGGCTGGAGAAATCCCGCCAACAAAAATCCCAAGGCCGCGACTTGGATCCAGGAGCGAATTGGTGGAGGCAATCCACCCAAAAATGCCACGGCCGCGACCAGGGCAAGAATGGATAACGGGGTGAAATTCGCCACGATCTTGCGCCAATAAAGTTGGGAGAATTTACCCAGCGTTTCCCGGAAGGCCGGTGCTTTAGGAGTTCCCGGAGGCGGCTCGGGCGGATTCAACAGCTCCGGCGGAGTCGCTCCCATCACCTTACCCACAGTCTTCAGAAGCTGATCGGAAAGCTTGCCGGAATATTGACTGCGGTTGATCGAATAAAAGAAACCCTCCTTGGTGCTGGTGAATCCCCAGTTCATCGGCGGATTCGAAGCCGACGCCATCGGCATGTAGGCGTACGGAGAAAGACCGATGCCCACCCCAACCAAAACCAGCAAGCCGGTTCTCCAGAAAACAAGCCGCCTCCTAATCATCAGCCAAATGACGAGCGCAGTTCCCACGGAGTATAGAAAACGAATCGAGGCGTGCCACGTGGGTTGCTCTCCGGAAATACTGCCAAATCCCCAGTACACCAACGCGGCCGAGATCGATAGGTACAACATCCCTTCCGCAAGCAGATCCCGTCTCCTCAACAACATCACCAACACCGGAAGAGGTGCCAGGGAAATCATTAAATGATGGTTGCTCATCCCCAACGAAAAGAAGAAGGCCGACCACGCTAGGCCATTCGTCCATTCCGGATCGCGCACCCAGCGGTAGAGAACCAACACGTAAAGCATCACTACCAAGACGAGAAGCCCGTACACCTCGGCAATCACCGCTTGAGACCACATCGAAATACTGAAGGCCAGAGCCACCGACCATCCGGCGGCCAGAATCTGAGCGACAATATCCCGCACCCCAGCCCAGCGCATCGAATTGCACAGGATCAGCCCCACCAACCCTGTAGCCAAGGCCGCACAGAAACCGGAGAAAAGATTGACCTCCCACGCCCCGTTTCCGATCGGGAAAAGAGTGAAAAGATGAGACCCAATCGTCCAGAGCGGATACCAAGTCGGATGCGGTACCCCCACGTGAAGCGCCGCCGTCAGAAACTCACCCGAATCAAGCAAACCGACATTGGGCTGGGTCGTCAGGAAATAACCCACCTGCGCCACCAACCAGGCAATTCCCGCCGCGATCAGATCCTTCCCGTCGAACGGCCATTTCCAGTCAAGCTGATCAGGACTTTTTTCGGTTCGGTTCATGGAAAGATCCTCCTCACCGCTAATTGCAGAACCCTCAGGGCGGCTTCCTTTGCAATCTGAGGTGACATTTTCGAATCCCCTTGCCGCCGCTCCGTGAAAACGATCGGCACCTCCTGAATCTTGAAGCCTGCCTGCCAGGCAAAAAAGTGGAGTTCAATCTGAAAACCATATCCCTGCGCAGTGAATCGATCCCAATCCAACCCCTCCAGAACCCTTCGCCGGATCGCCTTAAACCCGCTGGTTGGATCGGTCATCGGCAAGCCGGTCAGAGTTCGCGCATACCATCCGCCAAACGTGCTGATCCAAAGACGGCTTTGGGGCCAATTCAAAATACGGATTCCGTTTAAATAACGGGAGCCCACCGCCACATCCGCCCCCTCAACCAATGCCGCAAGAAGGCGGGGAACGTCTGCGGGATCGTGGGAAAGATCCGCATCCATCTCCACGACTGCATCGTAGCCCTTTTCCAATGCCCACTTGAAACCTGCCCGATAGGCTGAGCCCAATCCCGCCTTGCCCTGCCGCTCCATCAGATGAACCTTTTTCCCAAAACCAACATGTCGCCGCACCTTGCCCGCCGTCCCGTCCGGAGATCCGTCATCCACCACTAAAACATCCGCCCCGGGAGATTTGGCCAGTATTTCTTCCAGTACGGTAAGAATTAGTTCCGCCTCATTGTAGGTGGGAATAATGACCAGAACCCTGTTTGGCTTGTCGTGACGAATCGTCTTTCCCGCGCCGAGTGTTTGAGT
>CAIVGD010000051.1 GCA_903905395.1 uncultured Verrucomicrobiota bacterium | reverse complement strand
TCCACGGCGTATTCTTTGCCGATGCCGCCCAGATCGAGTCCCATGCCGGCCCGGGGCAGGAACACGGCGCCGGGGCGCCGCTGGATTTTCTCCCAACCGGAGAGCTCGCGCGCAGCGGCGATGGCGGCGGCATCGGGAATCCGCGGCGGACTGGCTTTCCAATTCCAGAGCTGGAGGAGCGGCAAAGTGGCCGGATCAAAGATCCCGTGGGTAAAGAAGACCATCTCCTGGCAAAAGGAAAGCAAGCGGTCGGTTTCCGGGTCCACCGCCACCCAGTCCCGGCCCGCGGCCGCATTGATCTGGCCGATGATACTTTGCGGGATGAACCGAGAATAACGCGCCTCGAAAGCGGCGGTCCATTGCACGGCTTCGGCCTGGCAAGCCTGCGCGAGCGCGGGGGTGGCGGCCCGGAAATTGATCCGGCAAACGGTGTTCATCGCCTGAAAGCTCAACTCGTAATAGTCGCCCCGGACCAGTGTCCGGGCAGATTCCTGCACGCGCGCAGACACGCCGGCCATGACATCGGGGGGTGCTAAAACCATACGCGGAGGCCGAGGGTGACGATGTTGGCGGAGGGATAGGCCGAGGCCGAAGTGACGCCATCCAGCCCGTTCATCACGTAGCGTTGGTAACCGAGGTCCAGCGCGAGCCATTCCCGGATTTTAACCGTGGCCTGGAGACCGACGGTGAAGGCATCCAATTCGGACAGCCGGTAATCCGCCGAATAATAAGCCGGCACGGCGGAGGGGTTGGTGACCGGATCGCCGGGAAAGATCGTGCCGTAAAAAGAGGCGGCCGTTTGCCGGTAATAACGGGCCGAGGGCGTAAGGACGAGGAACGATCCCACCTTTTGATGCCAGGCCAGATTGACGGTGTGGGCGTGGATATCAAACGAGTCGTGATAGTAGCGGTAGGACACCTCCACACTTGCATCCAAGGGGGAGATGGCCTCAGTGAGTGCGACATAGGCCGACTGCTTATTGCGCGTGCCCGGACGTTTTTCCTGGTAAAGGGTAAGGGTGTTCATCGGGGAGGGAAGCTCGCCCGAGAAAACCACCCCGCGGTAGGGATCGTCGAAATAGCCCTTCGCGAAACCAAGAGCGACATTGAAATCAAAGACGGTCTTGGGCCCCAGCAACTGGGTCACGCCCAAAAGGAAATCGTCGGAATTCTTGGATTGGTCCCGGGTGATGAAGGTGTTCGCGTTCGGCACAATGGTGTCCGCCGAATAGGACCACCCCGCTTTGAGGGTGGTGGTTTTGTCATTGAGTTCCCACGCGTAGTTGAGCGCACCCGAGAGGGAAAGATAGTCCGATTCCTGGCTGTAGCTGAACTCCGGGGTCAGGCGATGCGGTCCATAAATCAGCCCGGCGGAAACGTCGAAAGCCTGGCGAAGGTCTGTGACGGTGGCGATGGGCACGCTGGAACTGGGCGTCGATTTCGCGGAAGCGGCAGGTGAAGCACCGGAGACCGCATCGACCCGGCCCGCTTTCTTGAAGGTGGTAATGGAGGTGCCCGGGATGGCGAGCGTGGTGCCGGTCGGGTGCAGGGTGAAGCTGTCGGCCGCCGGCGCACCGGTGGGAGTCGCCCCGGAAATGGCGTCGTAGGTGGCCGTGGCCTTCAGGTCGAGCCAAGGCGTGAGCAGCTTCTGGACAAGGAACGAGTCCGTTTCCACTCGGATCCGGCTGTTCTCTTCCCGGTAAGATTCGTGGCGGTACCCGGCCTGGTCCTCGGCGCGCAACTGCGCCAGCGTGAGCATGGGCAAACCCACCCGCGCGCCCCACCGGGCGAACTGATCCCGCAACCGCCGCCGGCCTTTTGGCTCGCGCGGCCGCGGCGTCCCAATGTCCTTTGATGGCTTAGCCATTATGTTACGTGATGATAGCACAGCATGACGCAAATTAAAGTAGAATATAAGAAGGTGAGACCGGGGACTTGAACTAACCAGAGGGCGGAGGGCAGGGATAGAAAGGGGAACATCCAACATTCAACGCCGAACGCCAACCACCAATGGCGGCGCTCGGCCGTTGTGCGACAATAAAAAAACCGGAGTCGGTTGACTCCGGCTTGGGGGTAGCAAATGATTACCAGCGGAAGT
>CAIVGD010000050.1 GCA_903905395.1 uncultured Verrucomicrobiota bacterium | reverse complement strand
GGGATGATCCATTTTGATACTCACCCCCACGAATACATTCTCATCCTATCCGGGGATCAACTCTACCGTATGGATTTTCACGAAATGTTAAAACAGCATGTGGCTTCGGGGTCCGATATCACAGTGGCATCCTTGCCGGTGGATCAGGAGAGCGCTCCTCAGTTGGGTATACTGAGGGCGGATGCCCAACTCCGGATTACCGAGTTTATTGAAAAGCCGAATGATCCGGCGTTGCTTGCCTCACTCGCGGGAGGCGAGGGGATGCCGAAAGGGCGCCCTTATCTCGCTTCCATGGGCATCTACATTTTTCAGAGGAAGGTTTTGCGGGAGTGCCTCGATGGATCGACCGGTACGGATTTCGGTCGGGATGTCCTTCCTGCGGCGATTCGTTCCAAGAAAGTTTCCGCCTTCATCCATCAAGGGTACTGGGAGGACATTGGCACCATCGGGGCTTTCTATCGGGCAAACCTCGAGCTCCTATCGCCCATGCCGAAGTTCGACTTTGGCTTCAGCCCAGCTCCGATTTACACCCGCGCGCGTTTTCTGCCCGGGTCGGTCGTGGAGAATAGTCAGGTCATCCGGGCGATCATTTCAGATGGCTGCATTATCCAGCGGAGCGTGCTGGACGATGCCGTCATTGGGATTCGTTCCCGCATTGGTTCCGAGTGCGAGATCAGGCGGTCCATTCTCATGGGGGCTGACTATTACGAGACGACTGACCACCGGGATGATAATGCCCGGCACGGACGTCCGGACATCGGAATCGGCGAGGGAACCGTCATCGAAAATGCAATCATCGACAAGAATGTCCGCATTGGACGAAGAGTACAAATCCGAGCCACTGGCAAGCCCACCGAGATGGATGGGGAGAACTTTTATGTACGGGACGGAATCGTCATCGTGCCCAAGGGAGCCACCATTCACGATGGCACGGTGATTTAGAACAGTCTTCCCGACGGCCGGTGGATCCGGAAATCCAATCCCACGGATGGATATTCCATTTGCGCAAACGAGGTTAAATGCCGATCATTCCATTCACGTCAGCGGGCGTGATGTAATGGTAGCCTGCGAGCTTCCCAAGCTTGATGTGAGGGTTCGATTCCCTCCGCCCGCAAATCGAAATTCGTCTGCGGGTCGGGTGCGCTTCGTAACCCCATCATACTACACTAGGGAGATTAGTTTTTCAGAACTTGGTTTGCCAGGCGGGCAATGCCGTCTCTGGCCAGTTCGCTGTTGGGATAGTCCTGTTGAGCGCGGAGAAACCAAGCGAGGCTGGAACCGATCTGCTGTTTGCGCTCCATCTCCTGTGCCGTACGGATGGAACGGACGAACTCGGCGGCTTGGGTGGTTAAATCTGCCCTGGCCTGATTAAGCTTCGTATCGTCGGGATAATCGGAAAAACCCTGCTCCACACTTTCCCAGGCACCTGCGGGGTCGCCCCGCTTGGCGAGTTCCGCCGCCCGCATCAGGGCCGCTTCGGCTGTTTGGACGCGATCGAGGACGACCTTGAGTTTCTCCTGCCGTTCCGGGTACATGGCGGTGGCCGCGATATAGCGAACCTTGTCGTCGAAGATCTGCCGATAGTTCTTCTGAGCGTACAGGCGGTCAAAATCATTCAGGGCCTGCTGTTGGACGTCGGTCTGGCTGAAGATGGCTCCGGAGACCTCCGCAAGGGCTGGATTGCGCGGCCAGATCTCGGTGGCGGCCCGGAGTTCGGTCTCCAAGGTCGCGCGGTCGCCGGAGGCGGCGGCCGACTTGGCCTTGGCCAGGTGCATGGCGCTCACCGTCTTTGCGGTCTCCACCACGGCCAGCGGTTTGGAAGTATCAAAATCTCGGGCGGTACGGCTTAGTTCTTTAATCAGATCTTCCGCACGGGTGAGATCATTGACCTCAAGAGCGGCGAGGAGTTCGTTGGTCTTTTGCATGAACTCGAGGGCACGGCGCTTTTCATCGCGAGAGAGTTTGCGGACGGATGGCATATACTCCCCCATCATAAAAGTTTCAAAAAGTCTTTCGGTGGCGCTTTTTAACTCATTCTTGTCCAAGAGAAACTTGTAGGACTCAACTCCTTCATCCACGTCGCGAATCGCTTCGTTGGCCAAAGCGTCCAGCTGTCCTAGCGAATTAATCATTTTTCCAAGGGCTTTCAGTCCGCTGGCTCCGGCGCTGATCAGGCTTTCGACTCCGAGATTTTCCACACCGAATTGCATCCCTTCCGCACTGAATCCGCCTCCTGAAGAGGATGTGTTGGCCCCACCTCCGGCATATTTCCCATCCGTCCCGGTGCCAGCTCCGGCGTAAGCCCCCGAACCGCCTTTGCCGGAGATCTTGGGATCGAGTTTGGCCTTCACGCGAACTTGGCCGGCATCCTTGTCGACAGGCAGGGAGGAAGAGATTTGGTCTAAGGCATTAAGCCGGTTGTCCCCATCCCCGAAGAGAGAACGATAGAAGCGGGTGCCGATCAGCACGTGCCGAAATCGTCGCTGAGCAAAGTATTGAATAATGATGCTCTGAAAATCGATCTTGGCCTGAACAATCGAAATTTCTTTCTTAAGTTTATTATTTACCATGGTGGCTCGGACATCAGAAAGGGCTTCCTTGATGGGTTCCACGCGGGCCTCATCTTCTGCGGAAAGGATGGTGGAACTGGTGGGGGCATTGGTTCCTATTTGGGTCATTGTTTTGCCTGCGGGGCCCACATTCATCCGGTAGTTCCACTCCAGGGTTGATTTTTCGTTTTGCAGTGATCGATTTGCCATTTCCAATCGAGCCACCTCATTTTTAGCCAACCAAACGGTGTAAACCACATCAGCCAAGGAATTGCAAAGATTAGCGTCACTGCGATATTCGGAGGCTTTTGGGAGGAGTTTCCATGCGGCATCTATATTTGCGGAGGTGACTTTTCCCGGGCTGAGCAGGGAAAGAATTTCGGTGATGGTTTTTTCGTACTCCAGATCGGCCTCCGAGGTTTCGGCCGGAGCATTGAGATATTTTTCGAAACGGGAACGGAAGAGGCGGTTGTTATTCATATTCCAAAGTTTTCCGTCAAGGGTGGAGGTGTCGGATCCGGGATCCATCACAGGGACATCCCGACCGAGAAAACCTTTATTCATCTGCGGGGGCCGGGCCCCTCCCGTGGCGGCCTTGCTGTCGCCTTCCTGAGCACGACTCAAGCCTCCAAGGCAGATCAGCAGAATTCCAAAAGCGCCGGATAATCGCTTCATGCTTTCCTGATTTCTTCAGCCACGAGGACTCCGACCTCATTGACGCGCACTTTCGCCCGATACGACTGGTTTTTCTGGATATTGATTTGGCGTAGAGTGGCGGGGAGCAGAATGGGGAGTGGCCAGACTTTTTCTTTTTCGGTAACCCTCAGGGAGAACAAGCGTCCTTTTTCCGGATTCCAAGCCAAGGAACTGAAGATGGTTCCTTCCACTTGATACATATTACCACGAAGACTATTGGCGTTTTCGAAGTAGTCGGAGGGTTTTAATTGTTCGACGGTGCGATAGGGGTCGGCGTCTTTTTGGAAAAAAAAGGTTCCCACTCCCGCAAGCCCCAGAAAGGCAATGACGAGACCCAGAATCAACCCGGGTGAAGTTTTCGTATGGCCCCTACGACTCATGGACACACTTTATCGTGAAACGAGGGGCGAGGGCAATCTATCGCCACTGACTTCGACGAATACCGAAGAAGGCCAAAACCAGCCCCAGGGCAAGATGTATCAGCAGAATCCACAGAGCCAGGGAGTAATCGGAGAGCGGCGTTTCCGTGATCGCCCGGACGAGGTCATAAAACCGGGTGTCACGGAGAGTTTGCAGATATCCCGACCACGCCCAGTAGGCACTGATGAAGGGGCGGGTGATGGTTCCGAGAAAATCAGGCAAAGCCAGAATCGCTCCGGACAGGGGGAGCTGAAAACCGACTAGGTACAGACTACCCAAAGAGGCTTGTTCGGAAGACGAGGTCCAGCTGGAGATGGCCAGACAGAGTGCGGTGACCGCGCCAGTCAACAGCAGGAAAGGCAGAAACTGTGCCAGCAGATTTCCCGGAAACTGACAAACGGCGCGCACAAAAAGGGCCATCCAAGCCGATTGCAGTAGCACCAAGATGGAAAGAAAAAGGGTCATGCCCAAGAGGGCTGATGCGGGTCGAAGGCCCGCGAGTTTTTCCTTCTCGAGAATGGCGCGGTCCCCCACGACTTCCCGGGACGAATTATTCGAGCCCATTAAAGCGAGGAGAATGACTTGAAACATCGCCAACCCGCTGATCAGGGTTCCTATCCGGCTGG
>CAIVGD010000049.1 GCA_903905395.1 uncultured Verrucomicrobiota bacterium | reverse complement strand
GACTAGCTGCCGAAGTGGCTCATTCACCTTGAATTCACCAAAGAAAGATCGAACTCGTCAGCCAAGGGGTAGGCACTTTACTGGAGAAGCGATGCGTTCCTTCCCCGCCAATATTCTGCTCCCAGCACTGCCCGACCCTGAGGCCCTTTCCGAGGCGGTTCTTTTTGCCTTCGATGACCGGGCGTTTCCATTCCGAGCCTATGCGGAGGTTCGATTGTCGAGCAGTCGGGCTTCGAAAATCGCAGTGACGGCCGGGCCTCCCGGTTCGCACGATGAGCTGGCGGTTTGCTATGGAGCGACCATCAAGATCGGCGAAACCTTTCACATGTGGTATATGGGCAACAGCGGCCCACTGACGAACTGGGCCGGCCATGAACGCAAGGTCTGGCGGATGTGCCACGCCACCAGCGACGACGGCATCCTGTGGAAAAAACCAGATCTGGGACTTGTGGAGTTCAACGGCTGGAAGCACAACAACATCGTGGATTTTCCAGCGATGGATGAACACATCTGCGCGAATGCCATCCTGCACGAACCCGACGAACCGGACCCGGCCCGGCGGTTCAAAATGATCTTTGAGGCGGTGACGCCGGATCCGGAAATCCGCGAGCGGCTCGGGAGCAATGTCTATTGGGGGGCGGCGTTCAGTCCCGACGGTCTGCGTTGGACGCTTTCTCCTCACAATCCGCTGGGCAGTTGTTTGGAGATGTCTGGTATCACAAAGCACCGGGGGCTTTATTATCTCAACGGCCAGCAACCCTCCTGGCCCCATGGAAAAGTCATGGCTCGCGCGCTCTGCACTTTCGTCTCCGCCGATTTTGATCACTGGTCTCCGATTTCAGCTTTGGGCATGAATCGGGCAGGGGATCAAACCGGCCCGTCCACCTCCGCCAACGTAAATCATGAGAAGGAAATCCATCTGGGCGCAGCCATGTCGAATCGAGGCAATGTCATTCTTGGCATCTATGGCATGTGGAATGGGCATCCGTCGCGGGATCGACGCCTTGTCTGCATGGATCTTGGGTTGGCGGTCTCCCACGATGCGATTCACTTTCACGAGCCGATCCCGGATTTCCCCTTCATCGCCGCGAGGGAACCAGCGGGAGGGATGATCGGCATTTCTCCGGGGCTGGTCCAGGGTCAGGGGATGATCAACCAAGGCGATCGTTCTATATATTGGTTTTCGAACTGGCGATCGGTGGAAAGTCAGGGCGTTTTCGTGGTTTCTTGGCCTAGGGATCGCTTCGGGTGGCTCCAGGCATTCCGTCCGGACAACGTCGCCGGTTGCCTGAACCGCGATGCTCGCCCTGCCCACCGGGTTATCACCTGCCCGATCCAGATCACCCAAGGCACCGCCCACGTCTTTCTCAATGTTGATGGATTGGGGGAGCATACCTGCCTGCAAGTCCGCTTGGTCGATGAGGGATTTCGTCCGGTTCCAGAGTGTGCGGAGCCGGCCCACGTCGTGAAAAATGGCCTACGTGTGCCGGTGCGATGGAAGGGGGCTTCGGCCCTGGAAAAAAAACACGGGCGCGTCCGGCTGGATATTCAATTCGAAGGAATCCGCCCCGAAGATGCGAAACTCTATGCCGCTTATGTCAGTCACCCCGGGAACGACGCCGAGGCCTGATACTCGGAGAGAGGCATCCATCATGGAAAGGAAACCATCCAGCCGTGGAAAAAAAGATCGGGAGAGTCGTCAATCGGCCTCGGAGCTTATCATGGGCAAAGATAACATCGTGGATCAACGTCTCATCACCACCCGAATCATTGAGGGGAAGCCCCACCATAATGTGATTTATTCGGCGGCGACGGGGAAAGACGGAAAGATTTATCTGGGTCTGAGCGCGGAGCAGGACCAGCCGGGGATTTCCGCCCAGTTGATCTGCTATGATCCGGATGCGGATCGATTTGAGGACATCGCTGATCTTGGTAAAATCATGCCACCCCCTGCGGGCAGTCTGCGTCATCCGCATTCGAAGATCCATACGGCCATCTGCATCGGCGAGGAGGGAAAGGTTTTCGCGGCGACCCATATGACGGCCCCGCCAGCCGGCGAGGATTTTTATCATTATTGGCATGTTTACAATGACGCGTCGCGGTGCTTCGAGGGTTCCCGCCTGATCATTTACGATCCCAAGACCAAGGGGGTGGAGGATTTTGGCGTTGTTTCTCCCAAGGGGGGGTGTCGTTGGCTCACATACAATCCAGACAGGGAAGAGCTTTATCTGACTAGTTTTTTAAAGGCCCACTTCATCGTGGTGAAAATTAAAACAGGGGAGGTCAAGGATCTGGGCCGCATTTCCCAATATGATTTTATGGGCCCCTGTTACAGCGCCTGCGGATATGCCTATACCACCGACTGTCAGGGTTTTCTGCTCCGCTACTCACCGAAGGAGGAAAAGCTGGAAAAGCTGCCGCTCAAGATCCCCAACGCCCCATGGCGCAGCAACGATGGCAATGGCGTTTGGCATTTCCTCCCAGGTCCGGACAAGGTGAAGCTCTATGGGGTAAGCGCGATCGGGCAACGGGTTTTTGAGTTTGATCCCACCGCTGGGGCATGCGGCCAAATTCGAGATTATGGCACGCTCTATGGGGAGGATAAAATGGGCGCCTATTCGCTGGATGTTCCATTGGGGCGCACCATGGCGGTGGGCCAGAACGGAACAATCTACTTGGGAACAAAAAACTATGTCTCTGGTCAACCGGGATCCCATATCGCGGCGATCGATATCGAAAGTGGGGCCAAGACTTACTACGGACTCATGCAGGTGGAGGGGCTAGCCCGAATATCCACTCCCGTGTCAGCCACGGTCGGACTAAACGGCGATGTTTATTTCGGTTCCGAACAACCGGGGAAACAAAATCCGCTCCAACTCATAATTTTCAATCCGGCAGGCGTCAAGAAGGGGTTGCCGGCACAAACCAAGGAGCGTTATCCGGAGGTTCCGTGGTCCCCCCTCAGCCCTTTTTTGTCCACCTACCATTTTCCGACCCAGACGCAAAATTCTGTTTTCGTCACCCAGGGAACCTTCTATGCCCAAGAGTTAGGGGTGAGCGGAAGAACGCCCCACATTCCGAGAAATGAGTGTGCTATCACTGCCCTCACCATGGGAAACCATGGAACGCTTTTCGGAGCCACATCGGGAAAGAGATCCCACTTGTTTCTCTACCTGCCATTGACCAAAAGATTCATTCCGCTGAACACGTTCGGCGAGGACGAATCGGTATGCCGGAGCATGGTGGTGGATCGACAGGGACGAATTTATTTTGGAACCATGCCTGCCGTCGGTTCCGGTCAAGGAGGTCGTCTTTACCTCTATGATGGCTCTTCCAAGGATCCGCTGATTCAAAGCTTGGATGATCGGGACAAAGGGGAATTCTGCCTCCTTTTTAAGCCTCCCTCTCCCGAACTGGCCGGAATCGAAGATCTGGGCATGGCCGTACCAGGAGAAGGCATAGGTTGCATGACGATCGATGCGGATCAGAAAAAAATCTATGGCCTGTCCCATCCTTCCGGGCGTTTTTTTATCTATGACTTGGAGAAACGGAAAATGATGGTGAAGGAGGTCACGATCGATCCGGTGAAAAAACACAGCAATGTCTCTCGGGCCATTCTCTGTGCCGGAGGGAATGTTTATTTCTCCGGCCAGCATGGATACCTGATTGCTTATATCCCCCAAGAGGATGTTTTTAGGAAAACCAGTATGAAAATACCGGTCAGTCCGGGCCGGGAATACCTCAACACCGTCAGCGCCATGATCCTAGCGGATGACGGCATGGTTTATGGGGGGACGCATGCGGATGGTTACCTCTTTGCTTTTGATCCCAAAGACGAGCAACTGATCTCTTTGGGCAAACCGGCCAATGAAAGCCATATCCGAAGCCTCACCGTCGGGCACGATGGGATTCTCTGGGGGCTATGCGGAACCGATAATGAACTGGTCCATCTGGTCCGTTATGATCCAAGGAAACGGGATCTCAGCGACTGGGGGATGATGAGAGCCAAAACCCCAAAAACCTGGGTCGTGCATCAGGCGGATGTTCTGATCACCGGAAATAACGGGGAACTGTTTATCGGCGAGAGCGACGCCCTATCCCATCTATTGATCTATTGTCCTCCGATCGAAAAGAGATAAGGCGAGCCGGAAGTGATCCGGTTTGACTTACGGCGATGACAGTTTGAGGACGATGTATCCGTAGTTTTCTCCGACTGAAAGAACAATGCCGGCGGAGGGAACGATGTCTTTCGTCTGCAGATTGATCGATGGAGTTTGCTCCACAATGCCAATCTTTCTTCCGGTGAACTCCGAGGGAAGTTTCACCAGCGTGGAGTCGAGCTTTTGATGATAATCCGCATAGACGAGAATGTCGTCACCCTCCGGATGCCAATAAACGCAGGTTGCGTCCGGATAATCCCGAGGAGAAAAGTAGTTGCGATACCCTACGCAATGAAAATCCATGCCGGCAGAAATCACCCCCATCTTTGAATCCATGGCAGTAGGATATGTTTTAATATTCGTATTCAACCAACCCGCCTCGCTGGCGTTGACCGCCCGCTGTTGCGGTTGGGTGATTCCATTAATCAGTGAGTATCCCAAGGCGAAGCCGATATCGTTGACGGATTTGCCATTTTCCTTGCGAGCCAGGAACTGGATGAATCGCTCGGGCAGGTTTTGAGGGTTTTCCACACAGGATCCATCGGCTTTCCAATGGATGGCTTCCGATAGATCTTCGTCGCAATTCTGAATCTTCTGAAAGTCGAATGCCCTTCCGCCCAGAATAAAAGGTTTGGTTTTGGGAACGTAGTATTCCCGGGAATACGAGGTGTGCATGGTCGTGAGCTTGGCCGTCATGACAAAAAGTGCCGTAACCAGCTTGAACGATTGCAGAGCTTTGGACTTCGTGTCGATGACACAAGAACCGTTGGGATAGAATCGATAGGTGATTCCGTTGCGCAAAACGGCATCGAGATGATCGGCGATAAAGCTCCGCTCGATTCCCGGGTGGGCGATGATGTCCGCCAATACCGAACCCGGATTGATGATGTCGTAATCCTCGGCAATTTCCAAAAAGCTGCCTGTTGATATCTTGCCATCCTCGAGGGGCTTGTTTCCGTCCATCAGGTAGGCTTGGCGGCGGATGCGGCACGCAGGCCGTAATTGGGTCACGAGATTTTTACTGAAAGGAAGTATCCGCTTGCCCAGCGAATCGGTCAGGGATTGGCCGGCGGGAACAGTGTCAAACTTCCAGAAAGGGGCGCTGGCCGAATTGTTGCCAAGAAACCAAAGGGAATCGGCGGAAACTATTTTGATCAGGTGGAATTTTCGCCCGCCCTCGTCGCTCCACTCTCCCCCCAGATCCGCGGTCGTCAGACCATGCCCCATGCTGGTGACCTCGCACACCCCCTCCACACCGTGATTGGCACCGATTGCGCCGCTGTTGATCCGCCATGCCGCGGCATCGTCGCCGTTCCCATGTATCGTAAGGGCATTGGAAGGTATTTTTTCAGACATGGGCGCGGAAGAATCCACAAGGAACGTAGATCGCGAATTAATCTGATTGTTCAGCCCAAGCGCGATCCAGATGAGAAGATCTTTGCGACCGTAGAACGGACTGCGTATCAGGACATCGCCGCCATTTTTCATTACTTGCAAAGTGGCTGGAATGGGAATGTTCGTGGCAGTCTGTGCTCCGAGCACTGCTGTGCCAACGGCAAGCATGGAGGCAAAGGTTTTTATTTTCATGGGATTTTTTTGCGAACTTGACTCATCTCATCACTTGTTTTTCCGCCCGTATTTGAACAGCCTGAAGCTCCCCGGGACCGCGAGGTTTACTTCGACAGCATCCAGGCCGGCGCACTTTTCAATGACTTCAGAATCATCGCTCAAACTGGCCAACACAAGATGGGCATCAAGAACGAAGTGAATCTTCACGTTTCCGATCGCGGGCGCATTCAATTCGCGGTAGATGATCAGGAACCCGGAGCCATCCTCGAAATTATGGGACTGGAAACCTGTAATGCTGGAGCCGTCCGGCTTGCTGCCCACGGGGAAAATCTCACCGCCGAAAATCCCATCCCGGTGTTGCAGGTGCAGACGTAGGACATCGCTGTAAATCACTTGGATCGCTGGATCAAGTTTGGAGGGGGCCAGCCAGACGAGTGGATGGGCAAACAAGGTCACGGCGGCCCAGTACTGCGGGGAGTAAAGATCGGGGTGGCTGATGCCGAGTTGGTCGTAATAGTCACGGTTGATGTTGAGATAGTCGGTCACTTCGATCTGCAGGGTCTGGGGGCGGACGTACTGCGCCAGCGTCCAGAGATTCCGGAGAACCTGTTCGGGATGATAAACTTGTCCCCACCGGTGGCAGGCGTAGCGATTCTCCAGAAAGATATTCCCGTATTCCAAAAACAAGAAATAACCAGCCCGCTGGCCCGCAGTCGTGTCGAAGTTGAAAAGAATTTCCCCGCCGGACTCCATTCTCAGCGTGCGAACCAATTTCTCGAGATTGTCCTCCGCATCTTTCGTGCGCAACTCGACACCGTCGATTTTAAACATGCGCATTCCGAACTTCCGATAAAACCCGCCGATAAGGTTGACGAAATATTTCCAATCTCGAAATTCGCGATTGAAGGAAGGAGCCAGCCATAGCGCCAATTCGACCCCATGCTCAATGGCGGCCTGATGGACTCTGCCAAGCCCCCCGGGGAAACGATCCTTGGAGATGTTCCAAAAATCTTCTCCGGTGGCTTGATTGTCATGAATCAGTGCCGAGAGGCCTTTCCCCGCCTGCCAGCCGTCATCAATCTGATAATGGGTCGCGCCCAACTCCGAGGAGGCCTGGATCTCCTTCAGTAAAAACGCCTCACTCAAATCCT
>CAIVGD010000048.1 GCA_903905395.1 uncultured Verrucomicrobiota bacterium | reverse complement strand
GGCGGAAGTTATCGAGGCGTCTGGGGCCGATAAGGCGCAGGCGTCACGATTTCAAACAGCTTGAGGCGGCATGCTGAACATCTTGTTTAACTTCCACTCTATTGGCGCAGGCGTCACGATTTCAAACAGCTTGAGGCGGCAATTCAGAGCGGACCTACGGAAGCCTCATCCGAGGCGCAGGCGTCACGATTTCAAACAGCTTGAGGCGGTGGCGGACAACGTCGAAGATTCTCGGCCCTTTGGGGCGCAGGCGTCACGATTTCAAACAGCTTGAGGCTTGTTTACGTCCTTTCCCATTTGGAAAATCTGACCTCTGACCCCGAATTATTGAAAACCGACCTCTGACCCCAAAACACTCGACGATTTGGACTTATGACCGCATAGTTCTCTTTCCAAACAAAAAAAACTTATGGCCATAGAGATCACCATGCCAGCGCTGACTCCCTCGATGACCGAGGGGGTTTTGGCCAAATGGCACAAGAAAGTCGGCGACACGATCCGTGTGGGTGAGGTGATCGCCGATGTCGAGACCGACAAGGCCACCATGGAGTTGGAGGCTTACGACAAGGGTACTCTTTTGCTGATTGCCGTCCCCGAGGGTTCCACAGTGACGGTAAATGCTCGGATCGCCGTGCTTGGCGAACCAGGGGAAAAAGTGGATGCGGTAAGCACATCGCTTCCGTCCGCCGTCCCGAAAATTGCCGCAAGTCCCACCCCAGCTCGTGCCCCTGTTTCGACTCCTGCGCCCACCACAGGGAACAAAGGCGACATCAAAATATCTCCGCTGGCTAAAAAAGTGGCGTTGGGGACGGGGGTGGATGTAACCCGACTCACGGGTTCGGGGCCGGGAGGCCGAATCGTGCGTCGCGATGTGGAAGGAGCGCAGGGGGGTGGGGCGGCTCGCTCCTCCGTTGGAATTTTTGGCGGCAAACCGGTGGCTCAGGACGGGGTAAGGCCGGTTTCCCAGATGCGCGCCGCTATCGCCCGCCGACTGGTGGAAAGCAAGACTACCGCCCCGCATTTTTACGCCGAGCGCGAGGCCGATGCGGCCCCGCTGAACAGGCTACGGGCTTCGGCCAATGCCGCGCTGGAGTTGGCGGGGGACAAGCTGAAACTGAGCGTGAACGATTTTGTGCTGAAGGCGGTGGTGGAGGCGTTGCGCCGCGTGCCAGCAGTGAACTCGTCGTGGGAGGGCACTTCCATACGTCAGCACGGATCGGTGCACCTCGCGTTTGCGGTCGCGTTGCCGGACGGGTTGATCACTCCAGTGATTCGCAATGCCCATGCGAAGGATTTTCGGACGATCGCCCGTGAGGCGAAAGATTTGGGGGCCAAGGCCAAAGCGGGCAAACTTCAACCGGAAGAGTACACGGGCGGAACGTTTACAGTGAGTAACCTCGGGATGGTTGGAGTGGAAAGATTTTCCGCCATCCTAAATCCGCCCCAAGCGGCGATCTTGGCGGTGGGCGCGGTGGTGAAAAAACCTGTGGTGGCGGCGAACGGGACGATTGTACCCGGGGAGAGGATGAGTTTGACTCTTTCGGCGGATCATCGCGTGGTGGACGGAATGATGGCGGGAGATTTTCTCAAAGCTCTCGTTGAATTATTGGAAAGCCCCGGGGTGCTTCTGCTTTAAGCCGAGATAAAGAAAGGAATATTTTTATGGCGATGTATGATTTAGCGGTGTTGGGGGGCGGTCCGGCGGGCTACGTCGGGGGCGATTCGTGCGGCGCAACTGGGAAAAAAAGTTG
>CAIVGD010000047.1 GCA_903905395.1 uncultured Verrucomicrobiota bacterium | reverse complement strand
CGGTTTAGGGAGGCCTAGGCCGACAGGAACCGGAGATCGACAAACCAAGACTTATGCTACAGCCTCAGATCAACGCTCAGACTAACTCTCCGGGTGGCTCGAAAAGGTGAGTCCTGTCAATTGGAAAATCGACAAGAAGCTATTGAAAGATTTGGTCCGGGCCAGATTAACCGAGTTGGATTAGGAAGAGGTGGAAAGGGATTAAGGGGTTAATGAAAACAAGATTAGCATATTTGCAAATATGCTAATCTTGGGAGAAGAGAAATCTGGAATTGGGAAGGAGTGGGGCAGTGGTTCAGTTTTCCAGCGCCCCGCAGGGGCGCATACGTAATTCATACGAACAACCGGCCGCTAGCGCAGCCGGCTAATCTCTTTCACCCCTCCGGGGTTGGTGAGCAGGCCCGGAGGATTGAGAGAGATTAGTCCCGCGACTGCGGGAGCCGCCCCACAGTTGTTTTCAGCTTTGAATTCGGATGGTCGTTCCTACCGGCGCGAGAAATCAGAAAAGTTCAAGCGAAGGACGCGAAGGGGTAAGGGAGAGGCAAACGTCAAAAATTATCCACTACCCACCTGCGGGATTTGTGTTCGGCGTCAGGCCGTTTTTTTCTTTTTGGAGTGGTGCTTTTTGCTCTTGGCGGCGGGCTGGCTTTTCTTTTTTGCCTTCGATTTTTTCGCGGTGGGGGAGGCTTTCTTTGCAGCTTTCTTTTTCTGTGTTGCCACAGGGGTGGCTACGGGTGCGGGAACAGGAGTGGCGGGGACCGGAGTGGCCACCGGAGCAGGGATGTCGGAAGGGAGAGGAATGGAGGATTCGGAACTTTCAGCGGGTGTGGCATCGCGAGAGAGGATGATTCTTCCACGGCTGTCCCGGGAGATTTCGGCAAAGGTGAACGAGGAGAGAAACGCGATCAACACGATTGCGGTGAGGATAGAATTCATGGGGCAAACATCTGCTATCGCAGAATCAAGTCAAGAGTGGTTTCAGTGGGAATGCGGCGACTGGCGACGGCCGGAGTGACTATTTCAATCCCCTTTTTGGAGGAGGTTGTGACTTTTCATGGCTTCGGTGAGATTTTCGATGACGCTGTCTGCCAGTCGTTCGATCTGCATCGCGTCTTGCAGTCCGGTGGTTTTGGCAAGGAAGTTACCGACTTTGGCGAAGGGGCTGAGTCCGGGTCCAGGGGCTACTTTGGCTTTGACGGAGCTGTTGAATACCAAAAATGGTTTTCCTGCGGGGTTTGCGGAATCTGAGACGGAGGTGACAATTCCGACTACAGGATTATCGGTGCCGATAACTTTTTTTCCTGGATCGAGGTTGACGACATTGCTTTCAAGTTTCCAGCCATCTGGGGGAACCAGACCGGTTCCCGTCCAAATACGGGCGGATAAATTGGCGTCTTTGATTTTTTCCAGAATGGAGTCGGTGAGGTCTTTCTTGAGATCCGCTAATTTTTCTTTGGCAGAATCCTCGTCGTCGCTCGGGAGAATGGATATACCCTCGGCATTTTTCTTTTTGGCATCGGCGATAGCGGAGGCTTCGATGGTGACTGGCAGGACATAAATCTGGGCGGGGAGTTTGGTGGGCCAGACGACGGCATTGGCCTCTGCGGGCTGAGCGGCTTTGACGGTTTCGTCGGAGGCGTATGTGGAGAGGCCACTCAGGAGGAGGGCCAAGAGAATGGATTTAATCACGGAAGTTATCAAAGGATAGAGCCACAGGAAAGTCAACGCCCCGAAGGTGGGCGATGGCGGATTGAAGATCGTCCCGACTTTTTCCTGAGATGCGAACCTTCGGTCCCTCGATGGTGGCCTGAAGTTTCATGCCTGAGGAGCGGATCGACTGGCTGACCGCCTTGGCGTTTTCGCCCGAGAGACCCTGCTTCAGAATAACTTCCTGCCGTGCGCGACCGACGGAGGAGAGTTCGGGATCCTTTGTTTCGAGGTTTTTCAGGGGGACACCACGCTTGGCCAGTTTATTGATGACGATTTCGTGAAGAGCTTGGAGCTTGAAATTATCGCTGGCGGAGAGAACGAGCTTCTCTTTTTCCTCTACGATTTCCCAGGTGACGCCTTTAAAGTCGAAGCGACTGGCGAGTTCTTTGCGAGCCATGAGCAGGGCGTTGCTCAGCTCGGCCATGTTGATTTCGGAAATGACATCGAAGGAGGGCATGGGCAGGCAGTATAATATCCCCACCCGAAGGACGCGAAGGAAATTTGTGGGGCACTCGTTTTTGGGTTCACGATACAAGACAGCGGCGGGAGTGGGAGGGGGCGTCCGGCTCAGGATGGAAAAGGCAGATCGAGGAATTCGGCGACGAAGCGATTGGCGGGGCGGGAGAGGATCTCGTGCGGGGTGCCGGCTTGTTGGATTTTGCCCTCGTGGAGGATGACGATGTGGTCGGCCAGTTCGAAGGCTTCGTCCTGATCGTGGGTGACAAAGATGGTGGTGAGGCCGGTTTGGTTGTGAAATTCGCGAAGCCATTTTCGCAGTTCTTTCCGAACCTTGGCATCGAGTGCGCCGAAAGGTTCGTCGAGGAGGAGAATTTTGGGTTCCACCGCCAGAGCCCGGGCGAGGGCGATGCGTTGGCGTTGACCTCCCGAAAGCTGAGTGGGAAAGCGGTGTTCCAATCCGGGTAGTTGAACCATGGCCAGCAGATCCTTGATTTTTTTCTGGATTTCCGCTTCGGGCGGTCGGGTTTTCCGGGGACGGACGCGGAGTCCAAAGGCGATGTTCTCCGCGATGGTCATGTGGTTGAAGAGGGCGTAGTGCTGGAAGACGAAGCCGGCCCGTCGCTCGTAGGCGCTAGACCAGGTGACTTCCCGATCCTCGAAGAAGACCTTTCCATCGTTGGAATGAGGAAATTCTAGGCCGGCAATAATACGGAGGAGGGTGGTTTTGCCGGAGCCGCTGGGGCCGAGGAGGGCGAGGAGATCGCCCTGTTTGACCTCGAGAGTCACTCCGTTCAGAGCGGGGAAGCGCTCGAAAACTTTGGAGATGTTTTGGACGCGGATACTCATGTGGTGGGAACGGCAGGATCGCGGTGGCGGAGCCGTTCGGGAGGAGCCGGTGAAGCGGTGCGGCGGGTGGATTGTTTCTCGAGGTACACCTTCAAAAGAAGAGTGAGAATTCCGAGCATGGAAAGGAGGGAGGCCAAGGCGAAAGCGTGGGCGAACTGGTACTCGGAATGGAGGATTTCGATTTGAAGGGGGATCGTGTTGGTGCGGTTACGGATATGACCGGAGACGACAGAGACGGCACCGAATTCCCCCATGGCGCGGGCGTTACAAAGAATCACACCATAGAAAAGTCCAAGTTTGATGCGGGGCAGGGTGATCCGCCAGAAAACCTGCCAACCGCGGGCTCCAAGGGTGACGGCGGCTTCCTCCTCGGCCTGGCCGAGTGATTCCATCAAAGGAATCAGGACGCGGGTGACGAAGGGGAAGGTCACAAAAATCGTGGCAAGGACGAGGCCCGGATAGGCGAAGATGATATGAATATCGCGTTCATCCAGCCAGGGTCCGAGCCAACCCTGCAGGCCGAAAATGAGGGTGTAGAGCAAACCTCCGATGACGGGGGAGACCCAGAGGGGAAGTTCGATCAAGCTGATGAGGAAGCGGCGGCCCGGGAAGGTGAAGCGGGTTACTGTCCATGCGGCGGCGAGGCCAAAGATGGTGTTGAGCGGGACAGCCACGACCGCCACTTGAAGGGTAAGCCAGATGGCGTTTTGGGTTACGGGATCTCGGAAGGTTCCGAAATAAACCGCCGGGCCCTTGGAGAAGGCTTCGGCGAAGACAGCGACCAGAGGAAGGACGAGAAAAATTCCGACGGCGCTGATGGCCAGAGCGGTGAGGGTGTATGCGACTAGTTTAGGGTCGTGGTTGGGGGTGCGGGAGGTTAAGGCGAGAGAACTCATAGCTTAGGCGGGGCCGCCCGAGCGGCGGGCGTTCCAAGTTTGAAGTATCTGGACGAGAAAAAGGATGACGAAGGAGGTGAGGAGCATGAAAAAGCCGAGGGAGGCGGCGGCGACGTATTCAAACTGTTCGAGTTTCATCACGATGAGAAGGGGGGTGATTTCTGTGAAGTAGGCGATGTTGCCGGCGATGAAGATGACCGAGCCGTACTCCCCGACGGCCCGGCCGAAGGCGAGGGTGATTCCGGTGAGGAAAGCAGGAAGAACGGCGGGCAAAAGGACTTTGATGAAAATCAAAAACCGGTTGGCACCCAGACATGCGGCGGCTTCCTCCAATTCGACGGGTAGTTGGGCGAGGACCGGCTGGATGGTGCGGACGACGAATGGAAGCCCGACGAAGGCTAAGGCGAGAAAAATACCCAGCGGGGTATAAGCGACCTTGAAGGGGAGAAGGCGTCCGATCCAACCCTGCGGACTATAGAGGGCGGCGAGGGCGATGCCGGCAACCGCAGTAGGAAGCGCAAAAGGAAGATCAATAATGGCGTCCAAGGCGCGGCGACCTGGAAAGGAGTAACGCGTCAGAACCCAAGCGATGATGAGTCCGATGATTCCATCGAAACCGCCAGCGAGGAGCGCGATGCCGAAGCTATTTTTATAACTGGCGAGCGCCCTTGGGTCGGAGATGGCAACCCAGAACGGAGTCAGTCCATCGGAGAAGGTCCGCAGGCCAAGTGCGAAGAATGGAATCAGAACCAGCAAGCTCAGGTAGGCCAGAGTGAAACCGAGACAGAGATGGAAGCCTGGCAAAATCTGTCGGCGAATAGGAAGAAACATGCAGATAGAATGGGGTGGAGAGTTAGAGATTCTGACTAAAAGACAGCAGGGCGCGATGCTCTTCCAAAATTGTGCGGAGGGCAAGGAGGGATGAATCGACCTGATCGGGAATGGATGCGAGGGCGGGAGTTTCCAAAACAATTTCCAAAGGTTTGGGACGGGTTCCGGGAGCGGGGCCGAGCATGCCGGGGTAGCGGCGGCGGACGATGCCATGGCGGGCCGGGAAATTATCGATCCTGCGGCGGCGATTGGTCGGCAAAATCTTCGAAGCGGCCTCCAATGAGGGCTTGAGGATGTTGACCGCGTGGGTGTGACCGAGGGCAAAGCCATAGAGGCCGTCACTGGTATCGTCGGCGTGCAGAGAGAGGAAGCCATCGAAGCGGAGTTGGCGGATTTCCCTTTCGAGGAGAAGAATTTCCGGCTGTTCGGAGTTTTTCCAGAACTCGCGGTTGAGGTCGAGCCCGGAGCGGCTGTGGCGGGTGCCGTCGGCGTAGCCGGTGGGATTACAGACCGGATAAAGGAAGATTTCGTAGCCGCGGGCGAGGGAAGGTTCCTGGACGAGCTCGTGCAAAAAGCGGACGGCAGCCAGCGAGCCAGCGACTTCGTCGCCGTGGATCCCGGAAAAAATTCCGAGCCGCGTGTAGTTGTCGCCCCCCGCGGGTCCCACAAAGTGGAATCGGTTGAGCGTGCGGGATCCGTAGGGGTAGCCTCGGGAGTTAAGCTGGTGGGCGTGCAGGTGATTTCCCTTTCCGAGTAGAGCCTCCAGCGGGGCTAAAAGCTGGGAAGAGCCCGGGCCATGGAAAATGGCTGAACGCGGGCCCGCAGGTTTTTGCAATATATCGGTAATGGGGAATTAACCGCCGATGAGGCGTCGAGCTTCCTCGGCTAAGGCAGTGGAAAGGTAGCGTTCACCGGTGCTGCAGCCGATGGTGACGATAAGTTTGCCCTTGTTCTCCGGCCGCTTGGCCAATTCCAGTG
>CAIVGD010000046.1 GCA_903905395.1 uncultured Verrucomicrobiota bacterium | reverse complement strand
GCCAACGGGGTGGGCATCGGAGGTGACGCACCATTCAGATTGATGGCCGGGCCGTGCTCCGTGGAATCGGAGGAGCAGATTCTCACCGTGGCCCGGGCCGCGAAAAAGGCGGGTGCGACTTTTTTGAGAGGTGGAGCCTTCAAACCGCGAACTTCCCCTTACGAATTTCAGGGGCTGGGCCAAAAAGGGTTGGATCTGCTCGCTCTCGCAAAAAAGGAGACGGGGCTGGGCATCGTCACCGAGGTTCTTTCCGAACTCGACGTGGACAAGGTTGCGGCGGTGGCCGACATCCTGCAGATCGGAGCCCGCAATTCACAAAACTTTTCCCTGTTGAAGGCCGCGGCTGGATCAGGCAAGGCGGTCATGCTCAAACGGGGGCTCGCGATGAAGGTGGAGGAGTGGCTGTTGGCGGCGGAGTACGTGATGAGCTCGGGCAACGGGCAGGTGATCTTGTGCGAGCGTGGGATTCGCACGTTTGAGACAGCAATGCGGAACACGCTCGATCTGGGGGCGGTGGCGTTGGCCAAGCAGGAGAGCCATCTGCCCGTGATCGTTGATCCCAGCCAGGGAGCGGGTCGGTCGGATCTTGTGATCGCGCTGAGTCGGGCGGCGGCGGCGGTGGGGGCGGATGGGTTGCTTGTGGAGGTTCATCCCAATCCAGCGGAGGCCAAGAGTGATGGCCAGCAGCAGTTGGATCTCGACGGACTGACTCTTTTAGTGAAAGAAATTGCGCCTCACGTGAAAGCGGCGGGCCGGGCGGGATGAGGGTAAAGAAAACCACGCCCCAGGGGCAACCCCAGCGGATTCTTGTCATCGATGACGAGGCCGACGTGGCGTACTCGTTTCAGCGGGTGCTGGCGGAGGAGCCAGTGGAAGTGATCGGCGTCACGAGCGGGGTCGAGGGATTAAAACGATTGAGGAAGCAACCGGTGGATTTGGTGCTCCTCGATGTCCGGATTGGGGAGGAGAGTGGATTGGAAATTTTTCGGCAACTGCGTAAGGAGCATCCGCGCCAGTTGGTCATCGTGATGACCGCCCACGGGACTGCCCAGACGGCGATCGAGGCGATGAAATTGGGGGCGTTTGATTACATTTTGAAACCGTTCGATGTACCGGAGCTGCTTTCGATTATCCGGAGGGCCTTACAGACCGCGGCGTCGATGCAGGATTTGGTCACGGGTGGGGCAGGGAAGAAAGTGGAAGAGGAGAAGGGATCGGCCCCTGGCCTGATCGGAGCGTCGCCGGCGATGCAAAAGATTTACAAACTGGTGGGGCAAGTCGCGCGATCGGACGCGGCGGTGCTCCTCATTGGCGAAAGCGGAACTGGCAAGGAGTTGGTGGCGCGGGCGATCTATGCGAACAGTCCGCGTGCGGCGCGGCCGTATGTGGCGATCAACTGCGCGGCGATCCCCGATACGTTGCTGGAGAGTGAGCTGTTTGGGCATGAACGGGGGGCGTTCACGGGGGCGCTGACGCAAAGGATCGGGAAGTTTGAACGGGCGGATGGCGGGACGATTTTTTTGGATGAGATCGGGGATATGCCACTGGCTTTACAGGCGAAACTGTTGCGGGTGTTGCAGAATGGAGAATTTCAGCGTTTGGGCGGGGATCAGACCTTGCGTACTCAGGTGCGGGTGATCGCGGCAACAAACAAAGACCTGACGGCGATGGTGAAGGAGAAGACCTTCCGGGAGGATTTATATTACCGGATCAATGTCGTGCAGATCCAGTTGCCGCCGTTGCGGGAGCGGCCGGAGGATGTGTTGCCGCTGGCGGAACATTTTCTCAAACGAAGCGGTCAGGAGCGGGGGCTCAAATTTTCCACGGCGACGAAAAAAGCCCTCCAAGGATTTGGGTGGCCGGGAAATGTGCGGGAGTTGGAGAATGCGGTCGTGCGGGCGGGGGTTTGTGCGACTGCCGAAGCGATCGAGCCGGGGGATCTTCCTCCGGAGATTTCTGGCGCCCGGACATTCACGGCGGATTTAGAGGGCGGGTTGGATTGGTGGGGGCAGGTGATGGGGATTTGCGGGGAGGAGGGTGATCTACTCGCTGCCGGGGAGAAAATTTTAGTGGAGAGGGCTCTGCAAGAGTCTGGGGGCAATGTGAAGCGTGCGGCGGAGATTCTCGGGATCACGCGGGCGGCTCTGCGAACCCGGGTGGAGCGGTACGGGTTGGCTCTGCCCGTTTCGGAATGACTTTTTGCGCAAGCAGGGATTTGAGCTTCGCGCGGGAATTAAGATTAAGTTGCGACAAGTTTTGCGAGGGATTTGGGTAAAGGGGAGGTGAATCGAAGTTCCTGACCGGTGACGGGATGGGGAAAGCGCAGGGAGCAGGCGTGGAGACCGAGCCGACCGGCGGGGTCGCTTTTCGAGCCATACTTTTCGTCGCCCACAATGGGGCAACCCGCCGCTGCCAACTGGACACGAAGTTGATGGCGACGTCCTGTATCGAGAGTTAATTCGACCAGAGAGCGGTGCCGATTTTTACCGAGCACGCGGTAGTGGGTGATGGCGTGGCGGGTGAGTTCTGAGGCGGGTTTGATGAAGACTTTGAAGGGATTGGATTCATCCAGGTCGGCGGTGAACGTGCCGGATTCGCTGGGAAGGTGGCCTTCGACAACAGCCTCATATTTCTTTTCAAACTTGTCCCAGTTCCCTTGGAGGGACTCCTTTGCCTCAGGAGTTTTTGCAAAAATCATGAGACCCGAGGTTTCGCGGTCGAGGCGGTGCACGATCCAGACGCGCTCTTTGGAACGGGGGTGGGATTGGCGAAGGTAATCGGTGAGTTGGAAGTAGGCGGTTTTTTCCGGTTCCGCTTCACTGGCGATGCTCAGGAGGTTGGTGGGTTTATCGACAACTAGGAGAGTGGCGTCCTCGAAGAATATTTTAATGCCTGAGGGGAGGGTGGTTTTGGGGATGGCGAACCGATCGGAGCGGATGGCGACGGCATCACCGAGGGCGAGGGGATGATTAAATTGGGTGACGGGGCGGCCGTTGACCGTGACAGCCTGAAACTTGAGCCAGGTGCGGATCTGTTTCTTTTTTTCTTCGGGCCAAGCGGTGAACATCTGTTCGAGCAGGGGGCCTGGCTGGGAGACGGTGAAGGGCTGTGGCATTCCTAGAGGATGGAGGAAAAATGGTCGGATGGAAATACGCTGGGGGGCGGACGGACTCCGCAGCCAGTTTAAGTTTAAGATTAAGTTGAAGTCAGAGGGAGGGATTGAAGAGAGTACGAAGGTAGTGAACTGCCCCCGGAGGGGGCGTGGAGATTAGCCGGTGGTGAGAACCACCGGATGGTTGAATTAAAAGGGATTCCG
>CAIVGD010000045.1 GCA_903905395.1 uncultured Verrucomicrobiota bacterium | reverse complement strand
CAGATACTTTGCGCAGTCTTCCTCGGTCGAAAACCACTCCAAAAACTCCTCGAACGCCCGGGGATACGGGTTTTTCGCGGTCGCCTTCATACCCCAAACACTACCCATTGCGATCACTTGAGTCAATCAGCCACCCAGATTCTGGAAAGCACGCGATGGTTTGCCCGACGATTACATCCCGTCGATCGCGCCCTTCTTTGGCTACGCCGAACACGCCGCATGGCTCGGGCTCAAGGTCCTGCTCCAGCCGGCGACTTCGCTGGCCGTTCCCGCCTATGACGACATCGCGCGGGTTCCGCGGGAGCTTTCGTTCTCCGAGGACGCGCCGTGGGTGCGCCTCATGCGCGAAAGCTACGCGTGGTTAAGAGAGCAGCAGCGCGGCGATTTCGTGCTTGCGGTTCGCGGCGGGGCTTCGCCGATGGAACTGGCCAACTCCCTGCGCGGCGACGACATTTTTATGGATTTTCTGGAGGAGCCGGAACATTGCCACCGCCTCATGAATGCTTTGACGGAACTCTATCCCTCCTACTTTGATCTGCTGCGCTCATGGGCGGACCGGGTGGAGGGCGGATTCCTGAGCGCTTACCTTGATGCTTGGATGGGGCCGGACCCGATCGGCCACCTCTCCAACGACACGGCCATGCTCTGCTCCGCGGCTGTTTATAAAGAGTTCGGCTTTCCCTATGAAGCCAGGTTGCTCTCCCGTTACAACGGGGCATTTTACCATGTCCACTCGGAGAAAATGCACTACCTCCCGATGCTGGCCCGGCTGCCAAACCTCCGGTTGATCCAGGTGCAGGAGGACCCCCGCGTGGGCTCGAACATGAAAAATCTCGAAGCCATCATGGCGGCCACGGGAGATTGCGCGCTCATGCTCGCCGGCTCACCGGAGGAAATCATTCCCCGCCTCGATCTCCTTGCCACCCGCAATGTCTATCTCCGCGCCTGGTGCGCTGACCGCAACGAAGCCGAATCCCTTGTTGCCGCCGTCCGCAGTCATTCCAAACCGCTGGCAGGCCCCGGGATTTGAGAAGGCTTACTGAACGGCCTGCATGAGACCGGCCACGCCGACTTCGGCGGGGCTCTGATCCTTTGCGAACCACACGACCGAAACTCTCGTGACGGGCTGGTCGAGGACGCCATCGAAACCGGATTTAGCCGCGGGGATCATGGGCGCGATGTCCTCCCGCTTTCCCTCCAGCCACTTCCAGCCTGTGAAATCACCTAGGAAGGTCAGCAGAAAATACTCGCCGCCGGTTTCCTGGATCTGGAGCCCGATCCGCTGGACCTGCGTTTCGGGAGATATATAAAACCATCCGCCGAGCATCTTGAAGCCCGGATCCAGCGTCTTTGCAACCGTGCAGTCGCCTTTGCCCCCTCCCGGCTGCGCCACGCTCGTAAACTTGAGCCCGGCCTGCACTCCCGGCGGCAACTTGGCGGGGTCGAACTCGGCAACGGCGACGGATTCCACGTGATACCCCGACGACTTGATTCCAGCGGCGTTGTCGAGCGTGCCGAACGGCAAGCCGGGCAACTTCGCCATTTCGCTATCGGCCGGGGGAAGCCGGTCCTCCGCCCGCATGGGCGAACAGACCAAGAGAGCCGCCATGAGCATTAACCAGGTTCTTTGCGTCATAAAAATTGCGATTGCATGGGGATGATCCCACGTCGGAAGAGAAAATCGACAAAAAAACATTGACGCCACCCCGGCCAGCGGGAACCTTCACGTGGTGCCGGATCGGCTTTGTCCGATCCTCCCCCCGGTGCCGACCCTCTTTGAATTCAAAAAAAACCGCCATGGACTTTTATCCGGGGCAGCTCTACGCGCTTCTGGTCCAGTG
>CAIVGD010000044.1 GCA_903905395.1 uncultured Verrucomicrobiota bacterium | reverse complement strand
GAGGCGATTTTAGGCTAGGTCAGGGGAAGGTTTAAGGGGGACCAATCCCCATACCTCCAAGGTATAAATCCCTCCTGCCAGAGGCGATTTTAGGCTAGGTCAGGGGAAGGTTTGAGGGGGACCAATCCCCATACCTCCAAGGATTTTAAGAAAGGCTATAGCCGATAGGCTACAGGCTGGTAGGTACGGACGGATCAGGAGCGCCGACGGCGCAGGGCGAGAAGGGCGAGGGAACCGACCGCGACCAAAGCGAGAGAAGAAGGTTCTGGGACATTGGAAATTTGAATGTTATCAAACGCCATGACGTTGCGCCCGGCTCCAATAGGATCTGTAGATTGAGTCTGCCAAGTGGCAGCGAAGCCGTCGATTGAGGAGCCGCTTGCGAGACCCAAAGTGGCGTTCTGAATAATGGTACTCCAGTTCGCGCTGTCGCTCGTGTCGATTCCTCCAGCCACGCGGGCCGACCATGTGTTGGCCGATGTATCGAGAGAAATCTCAAAGGCATACGAGGATCCGCGATCGAGAGTGGCAATATTGGGAGTATAATCGCCTGTGAGCAGTGATCCCGATAGGCCATTATTATAACCGTTAACCACCAATTTATTGAAATTCAGGGAACCGGAAACCAGGGATTTCGGATCGACCATCAAAGAGAGAAGGTCGGTTTCACCGCTACGGACAGTCCAGCCAAAACGATCTCTTTGGCCGTTATCCTGATCCGTGTTGGAAACGTTTTGCGTCCACCGAAACCGGAGATTAGGACTGGCGAGAGTACTTACATCCGCGGTGAGAAAGGTGGTTCGTGACGAGGGAGTAATCAGGTTTCCATCATACGACCAATAGCCGCCAATGATTCCGACATTTCCAGAGGTGGTAGGGAAGAAAAGGTTTGCTTCGGCCTCCACCCCATCGGCCTGATTCAAATCGGTTGTGCTCCAGCCAGACTCGCTGCTGAGGATGGATCCCGCCGAGGCGCCTTCAAAATTGTAATTTTGGGAATGGGCTAGAGTGCTGAAAGACAGCACCGCAAGCGCCACGAACAAGAAGGCGATGGGTTTGTTTAAAATCATTTTGGACTTGTCAAAACAACGGTGGAGTTTGTGGTGGTTGTAACGGAGTTGGTTACTGTCCCTTTTGTTCTCTGGGCGTGTGAGTTCGAGGCGAGGATTCCCATTACCACGAGACAAATAACGGACGCAATGAGGGTTTTGTTCATAATGGGATTGTAGTCTGCCCGGATTGATTTATCAAGGGTTTGGGTGAATTTTTTTGTGAGGAAATGCTTTCGTTCATCATTCCTTTGACAGGCCAAGAGGGGTGAAGTTCAAAATACTCCTGTTTACATAAAAAGCTCATCAACAGCAACATACAACAGATGATTAGGTTTAGATCTTTACAAAAAGAGCCCGGAGTTTTGATTTTGGTCGGATTGGCGGCACTTTTTGGGGGTATCTCCAGCCCTCTGGTTTGCGGGGTGTTTCTCGTGGTGATCGGGTTATGGGTCGGTCTTGGGGAAATGGTTGGGATGCCGGCCAAGGCGGTTATTTTTTGGTGGGGAGCCTTCGCTTGGGGGTGTTTGGCTCTCCTACCTCCTTGGGGAGGAACCTTGGAGGGCTCTCAGGGCTTGAAGATCTTTCAGCCGTGCGTTTCCGCCGAGAGCCTGCTCCTTTTTTTGGCTGGCTTAACCTGGTTGACATGGTGGATGGGCAATCCGGCGGGAGAAAGGGTACGCCTGAGAACACTTCGGCTTTATGGGATCCTTGTGGCAGTTCTCGGTCTATTGGCGCTTATGGCGAAGGTTCAGCGCTGGCCTCTGCCTTTCATCCTTCCCGAAGCGGAGTACGGCTTTTTTCCGAACCGCAATCATATGTCCAACTGGCTGGCATTGGGGGGGATGGCCTCCGCAGCGGCGGCTTTGGCGGATGCACGCAAGGGCAGATGGCCCTGGGCCGGGGTCTCCTTTCTTGCCATCGCGGGGATCCTCACCTGCTTAGCCGCGAATAGTTCCCGGGGGGGGCTGCTGATTTTCTTCCTTGGAATCCTCATCTGGACCGGGGCGCTGACTTGGGCGGGGCCGGATCGGAAGCTCGGAGCCATCCTTCTCATCCTGACCCTGTTGGCGGCGACTTCGCTTCTCTTCATCGGAGCCAAGCCGCTGGAGCGTATGCGGGACATTTCCACTATTCCGACTCATGCGGGAGAGGCGGATTCTCCGGACGAGGTGAGCCTCGATTTCCGATTTCTCGTCTTTCGGGACACATTGGATTTGATCCGTCGCCACCCATTCCGAGGAGTGGGGGCTGGAAATTTCGAACAAGCCTTCCCTCCTTACCGTTCGCGAACCTTTGCCACATCTTCAACTCTGGGTCATCCGGAAAGTGATCTGTTTTGGTTGACGGCGGAATATGGGTTGCCCGCTTTGTTGCTCGCGTTCGTTGGAACATGGGGGCTTTTCCTGCAAGCCGCACCCAGGGGAAACCGGGAAGGATGGATCACCCGGTCGGCCTGCGCTTCCTCCGTGGCGGCTTTTCTTCTGCACGGACTCATGGACGTGCCCGGGCATCGTCCCGGAGCTGTTTGGGCGATGCTCATGATGGCGGGATTTGCCTTTGCGAGAAAAAAAGAGGTAGAGAG
>CAIVGD010000043.1 GCA_903905395.1 uncultured Verrucomicrobiota bacterium | reverse complement strand
GGCACCAGCGAGGCCAAGATCGGCGATGAGTTCGATAAAAGGGTAGGTGACATTGGTGAGAGCCTGAGTGGCGGTGCGGGCATAAGCGCCGGGCATGTTGGCCACGCAGTAATGGATGACGCCTTCTTCCACGAAGACGGGATTGTCGTGGGTGGTGGGGTGGGAGGTCTCGACGCAGCCACCTTGGTCGATGGCGATATCGACAAGAACGCTTCCGGGACGCATGCGGCGGACCATGGCGCGGGTGACGAGTTTCGGGGCGCGGGCACCAGGCACGAGGACGGCACCGATGAGGAGATCGACGGTAGGCAGGAGTCCATCGAGATGGGCTTCGTTGGAGAAGAGAGTGTGGGCGGCGTGCATGGTGATATCGAGGAAGCGCATCCGCTCGAGATCGACCTCGAGAATGGTGACGTCGGCGCCCAGGCCGGTAGCCATGCGGGCGGCGTTGATGCCGGAGGTGCCGCCGCCGATGACGACGACGCGGCCGGGCAGGACGCCGGGAACGCCTCCGAGAAGGACGCCACTGCCTCCGCGGTGTTTGGCGAGGAAGTAGGCACCGACGATGACGGACATGCGACCGGCGATTTCGGACATTGGTTCGAGAAGAGGCAGGCGACGGCCTTGGGAGACCATCTCGTAGGCGATGGCGGTTACGCGGGATTTGATGAGCGCCTGGGTAAGGGGTAGATCGGCCGCGAGGTGGAGGTAGGTGAAGAGGATCTGATCCTTACGAAGAAGAGGATATTCGGCGGGCAGGGGCTCTTTGACTTTTACGATGAGATCGGCGGCGAAGATGGAGGCGTGGTCGGAAATCATTTTGGCACCGGCCTGCTCGTACTGTTCGTCGGGATAACCGGAGCCGAGGCCGGCATCTTTTTCTACGAGCACTTGGTGACCGCGCCGGATGAGTTGGTAGGCGGCGGAGGGAAGCAGGGCGACGCGGGCTTCCTGGGATTTGATTTCTCGGGGAACACCGATGACCATGGGAAAAGGATAAACGGGTTTGATTGGCTGGCGAGCGGTGAAAATGGGGGACTGGCGAAAAATATCCGTTCGGATTAGATTAAGCCGTGGCTCAAACCATCCCCCATCTGGAAGAGCTCCGGAAAATGGATCGGGAACATCACTTCCATCCTTTTACGGATCACACGGCGATGCATCCGGGCGGGACTCATCTCATCGTGAGGGGCGAAGGCTGTTATTTGCAAGGGGAGGAGGGAAGGTTGCTGGATGGGTTGGCGGGGCTTTGGTGTGTGAACGTGGGGTACGGGCGGAAGGAAATTATCGAGGCGGTGGCCCGGCAGATGAAGGAGTTATCTTTCTACCCTAGCTTTTTCAACTCCACGACGGAGCCGGCGGTTCGGCTGGCGGACAGGTTGGGGCGGATGGCGCCTGGAAATCTCAATTTTGCGGTTTTCAGTAATTCAGGGTCGGAGGCGAACGAGACGGCGTTGAAGGTGGTCCGGCAGTATCAGATTTTAAAGGGGCGGCCGAATCGAATGAAGATCCTGACGCGGGAGTTCGCGTATCACGGGGTGACTTTGGCGACGGCGAGTATGACGGGTCTGGCGAGCTGTCAGACACCTTTTGGTCTGCCTCTGCCGGGATTTCTGCACGCGCCAGCGCCGTATGCCTATGCGGCGGGCCGGGAGAAGGATGCGGAGGCGTATGGGCAGGAGTGTGTGGTGGCCACGAGGAAGCTGATTGAGAAAGAGGGGCCGGATACGATTGGGGCGATGTTCCTCGAGCCGATTCAGGGAGCGGGCGGGGTGATCATGCCTCCGCCGGGTTATATGACGGCAATGAGGAAGTTGGCGCGGGAGTATGAGATTCTTTTTGTGGCGGACGAGGTGATCACCGCATTCGGCCGGATGGGGGCGTGGTTTGCCAGTGAGTTGTGGTCGTTGGAACCGGATCTGATGATTTTGGCGAAAGGACTTACGAGTGGGTATATCCCGATGGGGGCGACGATGGTGTCCCAGCCGGTGGTGGATGAATTGCTGAAGGGCGGATATTTCGCGCATGGTTTTACTTACACGGGGCATCCTGTGGCGGCGGCGGCGGGTCTGGCCAATCTGGATATTATTGAAAAGGAGAAACTGGTGGAGCGAGTGCGGGACAAGGTGGGGCCTTATTTTCAAAAGAAATTGCGGGAGTTGGCGGGGCATCCGGCGGTGGGGGAGGTGCGAGGAATGGGGTTGATCGGGGCGATGGAACTCGTACCTCGGGGTGGAAGAAAAGATCTCAAGCCGGGTATGAATCTGGGGATTGTGGGGGCGGCGAAAGTGAGAAAAGAGGGGGTGATCGTGCGGGGGATCAGGGATCTGTTGGCTTTCGCCCCGCCATTGGTGATCAGCGAGAGTGAGATTGATGAGATGTTTGGGGCAGTGCGGCGGGGGATAGATCAGTTGTGGAGTTGAGGGGTGCCGCTGGGAGATGGAAGATGGGAGCGGCACAGCCAGTTGAAGTTTAAGATTAAGTTGAAGTTAGAAGGGAAGCCGTGAGTGATTGTAGGGCGTCCATGCGTGGGCGCCGTCTGAATTGAATCCAGATGGCGGGCATGCCTGCCCGCCCCACATTTGTTTGTAATTTGAGCCTCTCAGCTAGGCGGCCTCGGAGATGCCGCCGCTACCTTGGGTTATTAGGTTGGAAAGATTGAGGTTCGTTTATGTCCTTTCCCATTCGGGAAAGTCCTAGGACGACCTGTCCCGATGTTTTGGCTATTTTGTGACGGGCTTGAGGAAGAAGGATCGTTGTTTCTCGGAGATGGGGAGGGCGAGGCGTTCCATGGCGGCGAGGAGATCTTCCCAGACTTGCCTTTTTAACGTGAGGTTCTGGTTCCGCATGAGGTAACTGGGATGGAAGGTGGGGCGGACGGGGACGCCATCGAGCTCCAGCCAAGTGCCGCGGAGGCGGGAGATGGTGATTTTCTGGGGTCCGAACAATCCTTCCACCGCAGTGGCGCCGAGAGCGACGATGACGACGGGGGCGATGATGGCGACCTGGGCTCGCAGGTAGGGCAGGCAGGCCTCCATTTCGGTGCGGGTGGGTTTACGATTTCCGCTGGTGCTTCCTGGCATATCGGGGCGGCACTTGAGAACATTCGCGATATAGATCTGTTCACGGGTGAGTTCCATGGCGGTGAGCATTTTGGTGAGGAGTTTGCCAGCGAGACCGACGAAGGGTTCGCCTTTTTCGTCTTCATCGGCGCCAGGAGCTTCGCCGACAAACATGAGACGGGCCTCGGGATCACCCACTCCGAAGACGACTTGGGTGCGTGATTTAGCGAGGTGCGGGCAGATTTGGCACTGGAGGGTTTCGGCGCGAAGAGCGGCGAGCCGTTCGGTTTTTGTGCCTGAGGGGGTCAAGGTGGGTGCGGCCATGGGGCGGGATTTGGAGGTTAAATCGGGTTGGGTTCCGAAGGTCTGGGGAGAGGTCGGAGAGGCGGAGGCGGTGGGAAGACGGCGCATGAGTCCAGTGGGGAGCCAAGCGTCGCGTTGTCCGTGGCGGCGGAGGAGTTCGAGGTAGCGGGCGGCGTGTTCACGCAGTTCGGCGTTCATCAAGATAAGACTGGAATGCCGCAAAATCGGCTGGAGGGGGAGCGATAAACGAAAGCTGTTCACCGGTGCGCGGGTGGGTGAAGGCGAGCCGATGGGCGTGGAGGAGTTGGCGGGAGATTTTGGCGACGCGGGTGAGGGAGTTCACCCCACCATAAACGTCATCGCCGGCCACGGGACAACCGGCGGCGGCGGCGTGGACGCGAATCTGGTGAGTGCGACCGGTGTGGAGGTTTAGTTCCAGGAGGCTTGCGCCTGGCCAGGAGGAGACGACTTTCCAATCTGTCTTGGCCGTCCGGCCCCGGGTGCGGATGGCCATGCGTTGGCGGGCGACGGGATGGCGACCGATGGATCCTTCCCACGTGCCGGCATTTCCGCGCGGGCGGCCGACGACGAAGGCGAGGTAGGTTTTTTCCGTTTCGCGGTCGCGGAATTGGCGGCTGAGTTCGCGATGGGCGGCATCGTTTTTCGCGGCGACGAGCAGGCCGGTGGTTTCGCGGTCGAGCCGATGGACGATGCCGGGGCGATCGGGTCCGCTGCCGTGGGCGAGATGACCCTGGCAGTGGTGGAGGAGGGCGGCGGCGAGGGAACCGGTGGGCCGACCTGCGCCAGGATGGATGTGCATGCCGGCGGCTTTATTAAGAACGATAAGGTCGGCGTCTTCGTGGACGATATTGAGGGGAAGATCTTCCGCGGTGACGTCGCGGGGAGCTGAGGGGGGAATGCGGATGGTGATGATGGAATCGGCGGGGAGCTGGTCGCGGGTGCCGACTGGTTTTCCAGCGATGGTGACGAGATCCAGTTTCATCCATTTTTGGATATTGGATCGGGACTCACCACTGAGGCGGGCGAGGGCGGCATCGGCCCGATCGTAGATGTCTTGGGGCAGGGTGGTGCCGGTCCATATCCGTTCTTGGGGAAGGGATGTGGGCTGGGGCGGTTTCTTGGGATGACGAGCCATGCGTGTCTCATCCTGCCTCTCTTTTCTTCCGTGGTCTACGCGGTTGGGATGTTTTTTTTCTGCTCATCTGGGGTGAAGATTACGGCGGGGTTGTTGTTTTTAGCGGTGTGGGCGGTCTTGGCCTGAAGCGGGAAAGAGGCTAGAGAAGAGGTCGCCCATGTTCCCCCCTAGCACACTTTTCTCCTCCAATGTCGGATTGGATACGCGGGATCCCCTGCAGGTGATGGTCGTTTTGGTGGCGGGGGTTCTCCTGCAAGTTTATGGGGCGCGTCTTTTGGTGGGGGGTGGGGCTGGGTTGGCCAGAAGGTTGGGAGTTCACCCGATGGTCATTGGTTCCACGGTGGTAGCCTTCGGCCTTTCCATGCCGGTATTTTTTGTAAGTTTGTGGGCCGCTGGGAAAGGGCAGGGAGATATTGCGGCCGGCAATGTGGTGGGGAGTGTTTTGGTGAATCTGGGTCTAATTCTGGGGATTTCTGCCGTGGCCCGGCCTCTCCGATTCCGTCCGCAACTTTTTCAGGCCGACGTGCCGATCATGGTGGCTTCGGCGGCGCTCGCCGCTTTTTTGATGAGGAACTGCTGGATCGGGAGATTTGAAGCTTCCCTGCTGATTATCACTCTGATCGTGTACGCAATTTATCTTTGGTTCTCCGCCCAGGTGGAAACCGACGCCCGGGTGATCGACGAGATGGGAAAGGATCTACCGGCGGGGGGTGTGTCCAAGTGGGTGGAGGTGGCCCAGTTGATCGGAGGCGTGGTACTGCTCATCGCGGGAGCGAGGTATCTGGTGAAAGCCGCTGTGACGGGCGCGGCAATGACCGGCATTTCCGAGTCGGTGTTGGCCTTGGCGTTCATTCCCTTGGCGGCTTCGGCCCCCAAGCTGGCGGTGATGATCACAGCGCTGATGCGGCAAGAGAAGGATTTGGCGGGTGGCATCATCATTGGGAGTTGCATTTTCAATTGTCTGGGAGTGTTGGGCTTTGCCGCGTTCTACCACCCCATTTTGGCGCCGCTCGTGGGCCAGTTTGATTTTGGGGTGATGCTCATCGCGACCTTGGCGGTGTTGCCGATCATGAAGGCTGATGAAAAACGTCGCCGGGCGATCGGGGTGGCCTTGCTTGTCGGGTACGGACTTTATCTGGCACAGCTTTTGGGTCGTATCCCTCCCGGTCATTTGTGAAGAAAGCGTCTGGGGTCGCGAACATCCCTCCCGGACGGTGCGGAGCCATCTCAGCAGTGGTGCTTCGTCTGGAGGAAAGGCTGGAACAGCGCGGGCTTACCGTGGCGCAGTTGCTGAGCGCGCTGGAGGGGAAGGGGCATGCTGCGATCATGGCCATTCTCGCCCTGCCTTTTTGTTTTCCGATTCAAGTGCCAGGTCTTTCGACTCCGTTCGGGATCATTCTGATTTTCAGCGGTCTGCGAATCAGTTTCGGGCAGGCTCCCTGGTTGCCCGGATGGTTGCTCGTCCGAGAAATCCCGGCGACGACCGCACATGGTCTCCTCGAAGGGTTGCGAAAACTCGCCTCTCCCGCCGAAAAAATCCTGCACCCTCGTTTGACGGGTCTGTGCAAGAATCCTTTCCTTCATCGGTTGCATGGGTTGCTGGTCGCTTTTCTGGCTATTCTTCTGGCCCTGCCTCTGCCGATTCCCCTTAGCAATCTTCTGGCGGCGGTGCCGATTCTTTTGATCTCGCTGGCCTTGCTGGAAGATGATGGGGCTTTCCTTATTGCGGGATATTTGGCGGCGGTTCCGTGTACGGTTTTTTTCGGGGTGCTTTTTTTGTTGGGCCCGAAGGCGGTGCTCGGATGTTGGGCGTGGTTGGCTCATTGTTTATCGTAATGAGGGGGGCTTTCCCTCCGTCCGATTTTACCCTATGATTTTGGGTTGGGCTCCGACCCGATTGACTATTTTTAAATTATAAAGCATTATTATGGAAGGATTTATACTCAGCATTTTGATTTTAGCTAACGGCATGTTTGCCATGGCTGAGCTGTCGGTGGTGTCCAGCAGGCGGAGCAAGTTACGGCAGAAGGCGGAAGCTGGGGACGGCGGGGCCAAGGCGGCTTACGAGTTGGCCTGCTCTCCCAGTGCCCTTCTTTCCACGGTGAGTGTGGCCATAACGATGATCGCAATTTTTTCGGGAGCGATGGGCGGGGCGGTATTGGCCGAACCGGTGGCCATGAAACTGCAGTCACTTTCGGTTCCGGCGGCGATCGCCCATCCGCTTGCGCTGGGGCTGGTGGTGCTGGTGATCACGGCCGTTTCGATTATTTTTGGCGAGCTTCTGCCCAAGCGGCTGGCTTTGGCGCATAGTGAGGCGATTGCCTCGCACCTGGCCCGACCGATTCAGGCGGTGGCTCGCGGATTGGGTCCGATCGTGAAGTTGTTCAGTTGGATCACGGACGCACTGGCGGCTCTGTTCGGCGTGCGGGGGACCGGGGAAACCGCCCCCGTGAGTGATGAGGAGCTACGTTATCTGTTGGAGCAAGGGAAACGGGCGGGGGTATTTAGTTCCACCGAGCAAGGGATGGTGGAACGGGTGTTGCGGTTGGACGATCTGAAGGTGGAGGAGCTGATGACTCCTTGCGTGCGCATCGTCTGGATTAATGCGGACGAGAGTGCGGAGGTGACTTGGCGTGCG
>CAIVGD010000042.1 GCA_903905395.1 uncultured Verrucomicrobiota bacterium | reverse complement strand
TTCTCCGGACGATAGACCAGCAGATAATCCTCGAAGACTTGAACGCCGCTGCCACGCTGGAGCCTTTGGCTTCGATCCTCCATCTCCAGCCGCTCCGAGCGGCCATCGAGGCCGGCCCTGACTTTTCCCTGCATGAGAACATAAAGCGCTATACGGATTCTGCCACAATCCGCAATCGAGAATATCCAATGTGCGCGAACTCGAGAAAGGGAGGGCGAACCTCCGTGTGAGCCGAAATTCATGGCCTCACCCCCTCGGATACGAAGGATCGCACGGTCGGTTTTAATTGCTTTTCAACTTCGGCGAAGCCGCCCGCCCTACCCCGTTCCTGGCAGGGATCGCTCGCCGGGCCGTCCATCGAATCACGAGCATTGCGATGAGCGAATACAATGCCAATGCGGAAACCGGGGGTTCGGGAACCAAGGCACCTCCGGTCACGAGATCAACCGCCGATTTGTAGGTGGGAACATTTGTGAAATAGGTCTCTTGGCCGAAAAAGGCTTCGGTGCCACCGGCACTCGGGTCGCTCACAGTGACCATGAGCCCCAGCAGGTGACCAGTGGAATCAAACATGCCGCCGCCCGAATCTCCACTAACTGCCTGAGCTTCGTTCGTTGTCAGCCACTGCCCGGTCGAGGGAGTTGAGAAAATGGACCCGGTGAGGGTTGTTGTGAGTCCATTAATGATGAGGGAAGTTGTTGGGCGATTAAACACCCCGAAGCCGATAGTGTTATTCGTCCCCCAGCGTTTCTCAAGGGTGGCGTTCGTGGTGTAGCCTGTTCCTCCGCTTACCGGAACGGCATCGGAGACAGTGGCGTCCGTGGTGGCCATCTGGGCTCTCTCGCGACCAAAACCCGCCATGATGATGGAGGAACCAACGCTGGGAGTGGACGAAGCCAGAACAACCACAGGCAGCGGCGGCATGATCCCGCTTGTCTGGGTAAGCGACAAAACGGCCAGATCGGAACCCGAGATGGACTGCCGCGAAACCGAGTATGTGACCCCGCTGATGACCATTGTGTTCGCAAACGTGATGTGCATCTCGGAGAGCGCGTAGGCGACGGGGCCATTTACCGTATCTCTCCAGCCTAGATAGACGGCACCGGCGTCGCTGTAGGAGATGACGTTGTCGTAAAAAGCCCCGTTGATGCCCAACGAGGCCTGAATCTGCGCGGAAGTCGTATTGTTGGCATTGTCACTCCCGCCGTTGGCTCCGGCGACAACCACCGCCTTCAATGGACACAGGGCCAAAAAAAAGAAAACCGGGCAAAGAAAGTTCTTCATTCCATTGGATATCACGTTGGAAAATGTCACCCGTTCACGGTTCTCCGTCAAGCGACTTTGAGCGACCCTGATCCGGGGGCACTCTCTTTCTACTCCTCGAGGTTCCTTGCAAAAATGGGATAGAGGGGGACGCTGGCGAAGAGGATGATCATGGCGCTGCGGGTGAGAGTGGCATCGGAGCCGGCGACCACCCAGAGACAGTAGATGCTCACCACGGCGACGATCGAGACCACGAGATAGTGGTGCCAGCGGTTCGTTCCAGCGAGCTTCCCGATTTTCAAAAATGCGATCCCGGTATACATGTAGGGGAGGATCGTCAGGATGATCGCCATGTCGATGATCTCGTTGAACTGCTTGGCGAGGGAGGGCGAGGCGGTTGCGATCACGATGAAGGTCATCAGGACACCCGTGATCAGGAAATTGAAGCTGGGGATCCCCCGCGAGTCCATTCGTGCGAAGATTTTCGGGAAGAGGCCGTCTTTCACTGCGGCGGCGGCGGACTGGCTGATCGTAAGCGTCCATCCGACGAGCGAGGAGCCGGCCTTGAAGATCGCGCAGAGGGCGATGACGACCGCGCCCGCCGGGCCGATGACCTTGGCGGCGGCGTCTGCGAATGGCGCGGAGGATTTCGCCAGCTCCTCGGCCGGCATGATCCCCATGAGGACCGTGCAGGTCGCAATGTAGAGAATTCCTGCGATCACGAGCCCGATCATCGTGGCGAGCGGGACATTGCGCTTCGGGTTTTCGATGACGTCGGATGCCACCGCCGCACTCTCCACGCCCATGAAGGCCCAGAGGGCGAAAGCGGCGCTCGTCGAGACCGCGTCCCATTCCGACTGATGGTGCGGATTCCAGCTTCCAAAAAAGATTTGAGGGTTGAA
>CAIVGD010000041.1 GCA_903905395.1 uncultured Verrucomicrobiota bacterium | reverse complement strand
TGAATTCGAGACTGATGGCGCCCACGAATGGACGCCCCACAGTTGTTTTCGGTTTTGAGGTTGGAGCGTTGAGGTAGGGCGGTCTCTCCGAGAACGCCTGCGTTGAATCTTCAAATTTGTAGGTCCAGCTAGGCGGCCTCGGAGATGTTGCCGCTACCTTGGGTTATAAAGTTGGAAGCCAAGGCGGGGCGTTTCCAGTAATCAATAATCCAAAATTAAGAATCAAGAATCACCCGCCACCCTCTGGTGCCCGGGTATTAAACGAGGTGGAGGTTGGGGAGTGCGGATGGATCGGCGCGATGCGGGGTGAGTTCGCGGAGGAGTCCATCGGCGCCGACGTGGCGGGCGTATTGTTGGAGGGCGGTGCGATCGGTCAGGCCGGAAAGGAAATCACAGACGGCCCGGCTGACCCCTTCCTTTTTTATGCGGAGGACCGCCCGTTCAGCGATGAGGTGAGGATGAGCATGGTAAAACTCGAACAATCCCTGGAGCACTTGGCAGGCGCGTTGGTTGACTTCGCGCACCCCTGGGTGGTGGTAGAGATTTTCGGAGAGAAACGTACGAAGGTTCTGGATTTTTACCCGCATGGGTAATGTGAAAGTGACCAGACGGCGTCCGGCAGTCTGGGCATCGGCGGCCGTGGAGGGAGCCACTTCCGCGAGATTGGCAGCGGACGAACGGGTGGCGTCTTCCATCAGGTGGTCGGCGAGGCAGCGGGCAACGAAGCAACGGGTCCTCTCCGGATCCAAGCGGGCGTAATTTTTGCGAACGGAGGATTCCGTTTCCTTCCAAAGTTCGATGCCGAGGAGTGCGGTGGGTTCGATCAGACCGCTTTCCAGCGCGTCTTCGAGGTCGTGGCAGCAGTGGGCGATCTCATCGGCCAGATCGACCGCTTGAGATTCGAGGGAGGGCTGAGTATCGGGACGGGATAGGGGGCTGAGGCCCTCGCGGACTTCGTGAGTGAGGTTGAGACCATTGAATTCGGGGTATTTAATTTCCAACTGCTCGACTACGCGGAGGCTTTGGCGTCGGCGCCCGAAACCTCCGGAATCCTGCATGAGTTGATCGAGGGTGTGCTCGACGGGATGGCCAAAAGGAGGGTGACCGAGGTCGCGGGCCAGAGCGATGGCTTCTGCGAGGTCCTCGTTAAGGCCGAGGGAGCGGCAGAGGGAGCGGGAAAGCGATGCGACAACGATGGTATGGGTAAGGCGGGTGCGGACATGGTCTCCGGTGCCGTTGATGGGGATCTGGGTTTTATATTCGAGAGTACGAAATGCGTTGCTATGGACGATGCGTTCGCGGTCGCGCTGGAACTCGGGACGGAAATCGTGGGATTCCTCGGAGTGTTTGCGGCCCAAGCTCTCCCGGCTTTTGGATGCGTAGGGGGCGATGGAAAGAGCCTCTTTCTTCTCCCAGTCTTTACGGGTGCGGATAGGCATTCATATGGAATGAACGGAGGTGGGCGGGAGTCGAGGGGGGGGTCCGAATCCATCCACAATTTGTGTGAACATCGGGTGGATGGAGGGAAATAAGTGAGGGACGCGGAAGACCGACAGGAGAAGATAGAAGATAGGAGATGGGAGATAGGGAGAATAGTTGAAGTTTAAGATTAAGTTGAAGTCAGAGAAGAGGAGAGGAAATTGAGGACTAAAATCTTAAAGATATGTTTTTGCGGGTAGTGGGAAGGGAAAAGTGAGCAGTGAGCGGAAGACTGCTTACTGCCCACTACTTACTGGGCTGGGGGTTAGAGCGCGATACGGAAGAAGGTTTTTTTTCCGATTTGGAGGACTTGGCCGGAGTGGAGGGAAATGTCGGCTTTGGGGTCGGACAGTTTGGCCCCGTCGAGTTTGACTCCACCCTGGGTGATGAGGCGACGAGCCTCGGAGTTACTGGAAATCACTCCAGTCTCCTGCACCAGTTTGGCGACGGAGAGGGACGCAGAGGAGGGATGGAAGGAATCCATTTCGGCGGAGGAAAGATCCTTCTTGGAAAACTTGGCCTCGAAATCGGCGCGGGCGGCGGTGGCCGAGGCATCTCCGTGAAAGCGGCGAACGGCCGCGCCTGCGAGTTCCTTCTTTGCCTCCATGGGGTGGGCGGGGGTTTCGCGGGGGAGGCCTAGGAAGGATCCGAGAAGATCCCGCCAGACGGCGCAGGTTTCGTCCGGGATCGACATTACTTTGCCGAAAATCTCATTCGCGGGCTCGGTGATGCCGATGTGATTGCCCAGCGACTTGCTCATCTTTTGTTTTCCATCGGTGCCGGTGAGGAGGGCGGTGACGAGGACGACCTGCGGCTCCTGGCCGGCCTGACGTTGGAGATCGCGGCCGACGAGGTTATTGAAGAGCTGGTCGTTGCCGCCGAGCTCGATATCGGAGCGGACGGCGACCGAGTCGTAGCCCTGAAGGACGGGGTATTGGAATTCGGCTAGGCTGATGGCGACCCCATCTTTGTAGCGCTTGGAGAAGTCGTCGCGTTCCAGCATTCGGGCGACGTTGACTTGGGAGTTGAGGCGGAGGAGGTCGGCGCAGGTTAGTTTGGCGAGCCACTCGCCGTTACGGCGGACTTCGGTGTGTTGGGGGTCGAGGATGCGGAAGACCTGATCGGTGTAGGTTTTGGCGTTTTTTTCGATGAGTTCGGGTTCGAGGGCAGGCCGGGTTTTTGATCGGCCGGTGGGGTCGCCGACGCGGGCGGTGTAATCCCCGACGATTATGACGGCGAGGTGGCCGGCATCCTGGAACTGGCGGACTTTGGCGAGGACGAGGGCGTGGCCGAGGTGGAGGTCGGGGGCGGAAGGATCGAAGCCGAGTTTGACGCGGAGGGGGCGGCCCGTGGCGAGTTTTTTGGCAAACTCCTCGCGGGTGTGGACGTGAGTGAGGCCGGAGAGGAGGGCTTCAGCGGGCATGGGGCGAGCTTAATCGGCAAGTTGAAAAAGGTGAAGGCGATTAAGGGGCGCGGAGGAGCGCCGGGCGGCGGACGCCGCCAGGAGAAGATAGGAGATAGGAGATGGGAGTGGCACAGCCAGTTTAAGTTGAAGAAAGAGGGGAGGATGAAAGGATTTTGGATGTTAGATTGTGGATTTTGGATTGGGAAAGGGAATTTCGAAGTTTAGGTAAGGCGCATCTCCGAGGACGGCTAGCTGGAAAGCTCAAAGAATAAAACAAATGTAGGGCGCCCATGCGTGGGCGCCGTCTGGATGGGGGCAGTGGTTCAGTTTTCCAGCGCCCCGCAGGGGCGCATACGTAATTCATACGAACAACCGGCAGCTCGCGCAGCCGGCTAATTTCCACGCCCCCTCCGGGGGCAGTTAATCAATCCAAAATCATCTCTGATCCCCTCCTCGCGTCAGCGCGAGACTACTTCTTAATTTTAGGCAGGGGGAAGCGGGAGGGGGGTTCGATGCGGCGTTGCTCGACGTAGATGGGGATGCCCTCGTCGGGGAGTTCCCGCATGATGGTTTCGGGATCGAGGGCCTCGGGCATCATGACGCCGCGTTCCTTGAGGCGGCCTTCGGCCATGAGGCGGCAGATGAGGGCGGGGGGCAGGCCGGTCTGAATGACGGTGAGGGAGTACCCGTAGCGGAGGTACGTCTCGCGGTGATCGTCCATGGTGTAAACGAAGTATTCGGTGCGGACGCCGTCCTTCATACCGCGAACTTCTGTGCCGATGCAGGAGTAGCCGTCGACGGTGGAGCCGAGTTGGGCTGGTTTGGGCAGGCGGCCGGTGGCGACGCGGACGGGGGCGACTTCCACTCCGTCGACTTTCATTTTGCGCCAGTTATCGAGATCGAGGAGGGCGAGGGATTTGGCGATGTTGACCACTTTGTCGGAGAGGGTGTATTTGAAGACGGAGTAGTTCACGCCTTTGGCAACGAATGGGGGGTGGATGCCCAGGCTGACGCCCTCTTCGTGGGCGACGGCGTAGGTTTTCATAAAGCCGATGGGATCGGGGAAGCGCAGGACTTCCACCTCGGTTTCTAGCGGTTTCCCGGAGACGATGCGGCCGTCTTTGACGAAGTAGGGGACAGCGCCGAGTTCTTCAAAGAGAGTTTCCGGGCTGAAGAGGACGGCGAAGCGGTAGCCTTTGACTTCGGCGTTATCGGCATCGAGGACGCGGATGGAGGTGGCGATATCGAGACGGTCGACGGCCCAGCGGGCAAAAATATTCACAGCGCCGGGATCCATGCCCATGGAGAGGATGGCGGTGATATCTTTTTTGAGGAACTCGTCGTGGTACTTCTCGATTTCGGCTTCGAAGGAGCTCTTGCCGAATTTTTTCACACCTGGCGGGACGTAGCAGTCGGAGGCCATATCGATGTAGTTGGAGCCGGCTTCGGCGCAGGCGGTGAGGACGGAGGGATTGACGAAGCTGGGGCAGGCGTTGATCGTGACGAAAATTTTCTTTTCCTTGATAAAGGAGGCGAGGGCGACCGGATCGCTGGCGTCGAGTTTGACGACCTTGAATCGGCTGTTGTCGGTTTTGGCGTGGAGGATGTCGGCGAACTGGGTTTCCACGTCTCCCAGATAAATATCTCCGTAGCAGTCGTAGGTATGGAGGCGCTGACCAATGACCGACCCAACCCCGCCAGTACCCAGAACAAGGGCGTTTTTCATGGTCGCAACCTCCTGACTATTATTGCTTTAAGTTTTAGGTGGAACCCTGGCTAGCGCCAAGGGGTCACCCACTTATGAGGGTAGGCGTGGGATCCAATTCTGGCAAGGGGGCTCCGCCCTAGGTGGAGCGGTCGTCGGAGTTGGTTTTTCTTCCGAGAATCAGGAAGCAGACGAGGAAGAGGAGCATGAGGAGGACGCCGAGGGCTGCCCCGAAGGGTTGGTTGCGGGCGCGGGTGAACTGGTTTTGGATAACTTCACCGATGGTGGGGTTGGAGCCGCCGCCCATGAGGGTGGTGATGGCGTACATGGCGATGGCTGGGACGAAAACAAGGAGAGCACCGGCGGCGATCCCGGGTTTGGTCAAGGGGATGATGACGCTGGAAAAGGCGCGGAGGGGTCCGGCTCCGAGATCGTAGGCGGCTTCGATGAGGGAGTTATCGAGTTTCTCGACGCTCGTGTAGATAGGAAGAATCATAAATGGGAGGTAGTTATAAACCAGGCCGAGGACGATGGCGAAGGGGGTGTACATCATGGAGAGAGGAGCGGGCAGGATGTGGGAGGAAAGGAGCAGGCTGTTGACGAGGCCTTCCTGGCTGAGGATGGAGATCCATGCGTAGGTGCGGATGAGGAAGCTGGTCCAAAACGGGATCATGACGAGGGTAAGCAGAATTCGGCGGTTGGCCGGGCTGGCTCGGCCGATGGCATACGCCGCGGGGTAGCCGACGAGCACGCAGATCACCGTGGCAATCACGGCGTAGAGGATCGAATTCCAAAAAATCGAAAGCCATATTGGGTCGAAACAGCGGGTGTAATTCTCCAGGGTGAAGGAGTACACGACACGGCCCAATTCATCACGCTGGCTGAAGCTGGTGAGGACGAGAAGTAGCGTGGGAAGAAGGACGAAGAGCCCCAGCCAAAGCAGGAGTGGCCCGAGCAGAAGCCAAGCTTTCCACCCGGCCCGATGGGAGCCGAGATCCCGACCACCCCGGTTCAGCCAGTTTGCGCCTGCCAAAATAGGCCGGTTACTTCCCCCCGGCTTTGATCTGGGTCACCAACTCGTCCACGGCGGCGCTCTGCTGACCAATATCGCGGAAGGTCTGCATCCGTGTGATGTCCTGGGCGGGCGGGTAGCTGGCGGGGTTGGCGAGTTGTTCTGGGCTGAGGAGTTTGCGGGCGGCGGCGTTGGGATTGTAGTAGGGGAAGGCGTCCGAAATGCGTTTACTGATCTCGGCTCGTAGGAGGTAGTTGATGAAGAGGTGGGCATTCTGCGGATGGGTGGCGTTCTTGGGGATCGCCATATTGTCCACAAAAAGGTGGGCACCCTCTTGTGGGAGTAAGAAGGTGAACTTTTTATTCTCGTCATAAAGGCGGGCGGCCTCGCCGCTCCAGACCACGCCGAGATCGACGTCGCCGTTTTTCAGGGAGGTCTTTGGGCTGTCGGAATCGTAGACCTTGACAAAGGGCAGCCATTTTTTCAGCAATGGCTTTATTTTTGCGAGATTCTCCGTCGTGATGTCGTTGATCTCGATCTTGGATTCACCGAACGCCCAGCTGACGATTTCGCGGGCGTCGTCCACGATGACGATGCGACCCTTGTGCTCAGGGGTGAAAATGTCCCTGAATCCTTGTATGGGAGTTTTGACTTTGTCTGTGTTCACGCAGATGCCGACGAACCCAGCCATGAAGGGCACGGAGAACTTGTTGCCCGGATCAAAGCTCATGGAGCGGAATTCGGGGGCGATGTTGCTGAGGTTGGAGAGGGCGGCTGGGGAGAGCGGGAGAAGTTGGCCGTCTTTGACCAATGCCTCGACGGTATATTCGCTGGGCTGGATGAGGTCGTACTTGCCACCGCCGGCGAGGAGCTTGCTGAGCATCTCTTCGTTGGAGGAGTAGTTCTCCACCGAGACATTGATGCCGGTTTCCTTGGAGAAGTCGTCGATGATCGATTGGGGAATATATTCCGACCAACAGAAGAGGCTTACCTTCTTGTCCTCGACGGAGCCGGGAGCGTTGGCGGTGGGAGCGGATTTGGTGGCGCCGCCACAAGCCACGAGGGCGATGGGGAGGATAGTGAGGATGAGGTGGCGTAGGGCGGGTATTTTCATGGTGTTTCTCCTGGGGTGGGTTGTTTCAGACGCTCGCTAGCAAAGACGAGAATCATAGTGAGGATGATTCCCAGTGCAGACAAGGCATTCAGTTGTGGATTAAGACCCACGCGGACCATTCCGTAAACTTTAAGGGGCAGAGTCTGGGATTCGGCTCCGGTAACAAAAACGGTGACGATGTAATCGTCGAGGGAGAGGGAGAAGGCGAGGAGCGCACCGGAGGCGATGGCGGGGACGAGATAGGGCAGAATAACTTTAAAAAAGGCCTGTTGAGGTGTGGCACCCAAGTCCAAGGCAGCTTCCTCGAGGGAGGGATCCATGCCTTGGAGCCGGGCCTGCATTCCGATGAGGACGAAAGGGAAGGTAAAGGTGACGTGGGCGATGACCACCGTGAAGTAGCTGAGGGGGAGCGAAAACATGACGAACAAAACCAACAGGCTCACGCCCATGAGAATTTCCGGCATGATCATGGGAACGAAGATGCAGGCTTCCATCAGGCGGTGAGCGCGGAAACGGTAGCGGTAGAGCAGCCAGGCACCGAGTGTGCCAAGCATGGTGGCGAAGATGGTGGAGATGAGGCCGATGAGAAGGCTGTTGCCGAATGCCTGAAGGAGGACCCGGTTATGAAAAAGATCCACGTACCACTTGGTCGTGAAGCCCTCCCAGACGAAACCGCTTTTCGATTGGTTGAAGGAAAAGAGAACGAGGAGAACGATGGGAAGATAAAGAAAGGCAAGAACGAGGGCGGTCCAGGAGCCGCAGAACCAACGAACCAGCTTGGGACCATCCGGCAGACGGAATAATATTCTCCGACCAAACGAGGCAAAATCGGTCATCAGATTGCCATCTGAGGGCAAGGGGAGGCGGGGATCAAGGGAAGAAGAAGGGAGTATGGGGGAATGAAGTTTAAGATTAAATTTAAGTTGAAGTCAGAGGGGAGGCGGAGGACTGCCGCCAAGAGGAGATAGAAGATGGAAGATAGGGAAAGTCGAATTTTTGATGTTGGATTGGCCCTCCGGTGATCTGAACCTCGCTGTTGCTCGAGCAGGGCTAAGGAGGGTTGGCGCGGGCGAAGTGGGCTGGTAATAATTTCAGATGGCAATAAAGGAAGGGGGCTTTGATCTTGGAATTGTGGGGCTGGGGTATGTGGGGTTGCCGTTGGGATTACAGTTTGCGAGGTCGGGCTGTCGGGTATTGGGGTTGGATGTGGACGAGGAGAAGGTCAAAGTATTGGAAGCGGGGAAAAGCTACATCCGACATATTCCTACGGAAGTGGTGGCAGAGCAGGTGAAATCGGGAAGGCTGGTGGCCACGGCAGATTTTTCGAAAGTGAGAGACTGCGATGCAGTGGTGATTTGTGTCCCCACTCCGCTCAACAAGAATCGGGAGCCAGATCTCTCGTATATTTTGAAAACGGGGAAAGCGATTGCTCCCTACCTACGGGCAACGTCATGGGGTAGGGCAAAGTTGGTGGTGCTGGAATCGACCACCTATCCTGGCACGACAGACACCGAGTTGCGGAAGGTGTTGGAAAAGGGGAGCGGGTTGAAAGCGGGCAAGGACTTTCATCTGGCGTTCTCGCCGGAACGAGAAGATCCGGGAAATTCCCAAAGTAGGGTAGCGGATGTGCCCAAGGTGGTGGGGGGATTGACGCCGGAGTGTCTGGCCAGAGCCAAGGAGTTATACGGAAAGGCGGTGAAGACGCTGGTTCCGGTTTCGAGCCCGAGGGCGGCGGAGGCGACGAAGCTTTTGGAAAACATTTTCCGGAGTGTGAATATCGCCTTAGTCAACGAGCTGAAGGTGATTTATGGAGCGATGGGGATCGATGTATGGGAGGTGATCGAGGCAGCGAAGACGAAGCCGTTTGGGTTCATGGCTTTTTATCCAGGGCCGGGATTGGGAGGGCACTGTATTCCGATCGATCCATTTTACCTGACGTGGAAAGCGCGGGAATATGGATTGCCGACGAGGTTCATCGAGTTGGCGGGGGAGATTAACACGGCGATGCCGGAGCGGGTGGTGGGGAAAGTGGTTGAGGCGTTGAACGAGGCGGGGAAACCGGTGAAGGGGGCGCGAGTGCTGATGTTGGGATTGGCCTACAAACCAGGCTTGGATGATGAAAGGGAGAGCCCGAGTTATGTTTTGATGGCGAAGCTAGAGGCTCTGGGAGCGAAAGTGGAATACCATGACCCGTACGTGCCGATGATTCGGAGGACACGGGAACATGAAAAGTACGCGGGGAGAAGATCGGTACCAGTGGAGTCGGAGTGCGATGTAATTTTAATTTCGACGGATCATCCGGAGTTTAGAGAGATGGATTTTTCTAAGAGGACTGTGCCACTAGTGGATACAAGAAACTGCGTGAAGGAGGGGAGAAGGCCGGCACTTTACTTCAGGGCATAGGGGGGGGGCGGGGATCAAGGGAAGGAAGTTTAAGATTAAGCTTAAGTTGAAGTCAGAGGGGATGCGGCGGACGCCGCCAGAAGAAGATAGAAGATAGGAGATGGAAGATAGGGAAAGTCGAATTTTGGATGTTGGATTCTTTCCCGCGACTGCGGGACCCGCCCCACAGTTGTTTTCAGCCTTGAAGTTCGAAGTTAAGGTAGCGGCGGTCTCTCCGAGGCCGCCTAGCTGGACGAAGTAGATTTTAAAAATCAGCGCCGGAATTGCGGAGTTGATTCAGCTCAGCGTATCGCGGGCTTCTTGGACAACCTGTTCGGCGGTGGCAAAGCGGATAAAACCGCGGCCACCCGGATGATGATTACCGGAATCGCCCCACCCACCGAAGGGCAGGGCAGACGGGGCGAAGGTGGTGGGCAGGTTGGCGTAGATGTTGGCGACCTGGAGATGGTCGGCCAGATGCTCAAAACTTTTCCGCGAAGCGGTGAAGACGGAAGCGGAGAGGCCAAAGGGCACGGCGTTGTGTGCGGCGATCATGGCTTCGGGTCCATCTACGGAGATCACTTCGAGTACGGGGGAAAAAAATTCCTGCTGGGAGGAGGGATGGGCCAGATAAGCGGCGACATCGGACCAGATGCGGACACACGGTTCCACGTAGTAACCCCGCCGACCCCCAACCTGCTCGTGGGTGGCACCAGGAAGAATAAAGCTGGCTCCGGGAACGGGAGTGAGAGCGGTGCGGAAGCGATCGACCGAGGCGGCGGTGATGAGTGGGCCTAGCTTGGTGGTGTCGTCGGCAGGCCAACCCGGTTGGTACGGACCGAAGGCGGGAACCAGGTCGCGAAGAAGAGCGGAAAGGACGGAGGCTTCGACCAGCACGCGGGCGGTGGCGTTGCAGCGTTGGCCGGCGGTGAGGCAGGCGGCTTCGGCGATGGAGTTGGCCGCACGGAAAAAATCGGCATCGCGAAGGACGAGGGCGGCGTTTTTTCCGCCAAGTTCGAGGGCCACGTCTTTGGCTGGATCGAGAGCGGAGAGTTCGGCGAGGAGGGCGTGTCCGGCTGGAAAGGAGCCGGTAAAAACGACGGAACGAACTCGGCGATCAAAGGCGATGGTACGGGCGAGGGTGGCACCGCCCTGTGCCACTTGAAAAACCCCAGGGGGGAAGATGGGTGAAATCAACTGGGCGTAACGGGCGCAGACATTCGCGGCGAGAGGGGAGGGTTTAAGTATGACGGGATTTCCAGCGAGCAGGTGGGCGGTGGCCGGACCGTGGCTGAGGTGGAGGGGAAAGTTAAAAGGGCCGACGACCAGGGTGGGGCCGCGGGGGCGGAGGCGGATTCGGCTTGGCTGGGGACAATCGGTAGGGATTTCCTCGGCGAGGAAGCGTTCGGCGTCTCCGATGGCGAAATCGATCTTGGTGACGAGGGCACGTGCTTCGGATCGAGATTCGGTGATGGGTTTGCCAATTTCGCGGCAAATGCCCTGCGCCAGTTCCTCCTGATGCGCATGGAGAATCTTCTGTGCGGACTGGAGAAGTTGGATGCGTTCAGGCAGGGGGGTATCGGCCCAACCTGCGGCGGCGGCGGTCGCGGCGGCGAGAACCGTCTCGCCGTGGGTGGCGGAGATTTTCGGGAGCAGATCGGAGAGATCGCCCGGATTGGCGTTACGCCAGGAGGTGGGATCAGTGGCCATGGACGGCGAGGGCGGCCCGGAAGGTGCCTAGGTGAACGGTGACGACTTTTTCCACGGGGCGAGTGTAGCCGCCGGCGAGCGTCCAAGCGACTGGGATGCTGTGACGTCGGGCGAACTCGAAGACAAGGCGGTCGCGCGCCTCGAGATCGGCGGCGCCGAGATCGAGGGAGGAGTAGGGGTCGTCGCGCAGGGGATCAGCGCCAGCTTGGTAGAGCAGAAGATCGGGCGGGGTGGGTTGGAGGAGGCGGGGGAGGTTCTGCTCGAGAAGTTCAAGAAGGAAGGGGCCATCGGTTTTTGCGGGCAGTTCGATCGAGTGGTGATTCGGGCCGTCTTCGTGATGGCGGGTGGAGACATCGCGATAGCTGACGTTCTCCTGATAGTCGTTGCCGTAGATGGAAAGGGCGCGAGCCCAGAGGCGGTGGCGGAGGAGGGATGCCGTGCCGTTGCCGTAGTGCAGATCGAGATCGAGGACGGCCCCGGTGCGGATGGCACCGGATGAGCGGAGATGTTCGAGAGCGACGACCAGGCCGTTGAAGGTGCAGAAGCCCTCGCCATGGTCGGCGCAGGCGTGATGGAAACCGCTGGCGATGGCGGCGGAAATTCCGTGGGCGAGGGCTGAGCGGGCGGCGGCGAGGAGGGAGCCGTTGGTCAGGAGTACGGAGGGGTAGAGTTCTGGGCTCCAGGGAAATTTCTGGGATTCGGCGAGCGGCCGAGGATTTCCGGTTTCGATGGCGCGGATGTATTCCGCGGTGTGAACCCTGAGCAGATCTTCGCGCGTCACGGGAGCGGGGCTGAGAAGGCGGATGCCGGAAAGTTTGGCGGCGCGATCGGCTACGAGCTGAAACTTTTCCATTGGCATGGTGTGCTCGCCGATCTGGGCGGCGGAGCCGGGAGAGTGGAAGGCTTCTATCATGGCTGGGTGGGGGGGATGAGTGGCACGGGAGTGGGGCCGTCCGGGTAAGATTTGCACTTTTCGAAGAGCGGAGCCATGTCGGAAGGGCGGAAGGTATCGGCGTACATGGCGTAGAGGTCGCGGATCAGAGTGCGTATTTCTGAGGCGGGAGCGGAGGTTTCCGATTCGTGGCCGACGCGGCGGATGATGGGGGTCATGGGAATGGGTTGAGGGCCGCCGGAGGCGTCGATGGCGGAGGGCTCGCGGAAATCGGGCTGGAGAAATGGGATCACCCGGGGATCCACCTTGAGGTAGCCGGCTTTTTCATAGGCGAGGAGACGGATATTGCGGGCTTCGTCTTTCCCATCGGGAAATTCCATTTCGCCGGCGAGGGTGATGGGGGCGTGGATGGAATGGCGGGCACGAGCGAGAAGAGTGCGGGCGGTTTCTACGGGGAAGGCGCGCATCCATCCCGCGAGGCCGGTGCGGCGGGAATCTGGATGAATCCAGAGATGGGAAAGATGGACCGTGGCGGAGGCTCGTTCGGGAGGAGCGTGGACGATGGCGGTGTAATCGCGCGCGGCGGAGACGCCGCCTTGGGGATTGAGGGCGAGGATCATGGAGTAGTGAAAGAGGGGGCGACTGGGGCGGGAGGGCGCGGTGTTCCAGCGGAAGCGGTGTTCAAGGACGGAACGGGTTTCCATCTCGCCGCGCGGACCGAAGATCTCGGTCAACTTATCGAAACCGATCTGAAAAAAGGGATCTTGCGTGGATTCGACGAGGTGAAAGACGATGCCGCCAAGATCCGCTCCGGCCGAACGTTGATCGCCCGGGGCGAGATCGGAGGCGAGGAGCTTTGGGGCGTGGCTCAATCGAAAGCGGGGGCTTGGTGGGGGATTTTGTGGGAACTGGCGACGACAGGGCAGGTGAGTCGACCGTTCTGTGCGCTGATGCCGGTGAGCAGACCCGGTTGGCGGCCGCAGGCACCGGCGAGGCCAAGATCGGCGAT
>CAIVGD010000040.1 GCA_903905395.1 uncultured Verrucomicrobiota bacterium | reverse complement strand
GCCGCCTATGCCGCCCGTGCTGGGCTGGCCTGTGCCGTCATCCTTCCCGCCGGAAAAATCGCCCTCGGCAAACTCACCCAAGCGATGATCCACGGGGCGAAACTTCTTCCCATTCTGGGAAATTTTGATGACGCCTTGGATCTGGTTCGGCAAATGTCCAGCCTCCCTGGAGTTGAGGTGGTTAATTCCATCAATCCGGTGCGGATCGAAGGTCAAAAAACCGCTGCGTTCGAGATTCTGGAAACACTTGGCAAAACGCCGGACTTTCATTTCCTTCCCGTGGGGAATGCCGGAAATATCACCGCCTATTGGAAAGGGTTTTGCGAAGCCCTCCCCACGGGACCTCGGCCCAGAATGTTCGGTTGGCAGGCGGCCGGAGCCGCCCCCCTCGTCGATGGTCATATCGTGAAAGATCCGCAAACCATCGCCACCGCCATCCGGATCGGAAATCCTGCGAGCGGTCCTGGTGCCCTCGCCGCAGTCAAAGAATCGAACGGCCGAATCGATAAAGTGACCGACGAGGAAATTCTCGACGCCTATCAACTCCTAGCTCGGACGGAGGGCATCTTCGTCGAGCCCGCTTGTGCCGCTCCGGTAGCCGGATTGCGTAAAGCCATTGCCGCCGGTTGGATTCCGCCAGGCAGTTTGGTGACGATGACTCTGACAGGGCACGGATTGAAAGATCCCGACACCGCCTTGAGTGTCATTCCCAAGCCGGCCGCACCGATCGCCCCCACCTTGGACGCCGCGCGAAAAGCCTTGGGATTGTAAGTTCCCTCCACTACTTCCCCCCTCTCAACACCACTCACCACGAAATACACGAACCATTCTTGCCACCCGCTCGCACAGCCTTAAGCTGAATCCATGATCATTCCAATCCCCCTCGCTCTCGGACTCCCCCAAGGTTCAGAATGGTTCTGGATCGTCCTCGTCATCATCCTTCTTTTCGGTGCCAAGAAACTGCCGGAATTGGCGCGATCCATTGGCCGGAGTCTCGGCGAATTTTCGCGTGCGAAGGACGAGTTTGAAAAAGAAGTGAAAAACGCGGTCGAGGACGGCGACAAAAAAGGCCCCACCTCCACCCCCGCTTCCTCGAAGGATTCGACTAAAACATCCTGACGTTCGAGTCGTACCTGCCGCCCCGATTCTTCAGCAAGAAGATCAGGCAAACCACGGCCAGTCCCAGCATTCCGTAAATCGTCCCCCACCAGCCTGGGCCAAGTTGCAGTTGGGCCAAGAGCCGGTCGGTGTACGCATCCGCCATTTTCCAGCGAAGAATCAAATATAAACCAGCCAGCCCCAACGAAGTGAGGATCAGAATGGCGGGAGATAATCTGCGCAGGCTCATACTCACCGCACCCAGCACCGTTAGGACGGGGATGAGCAGCAGCCATCCCAGAAGCGGACGATTCTCTTTCCCATCGAGCGCGACCGAGGCCAACTCCTGCTGGGCCCTCAGCCTCGGGGTTCCCGAGCACGCCCCAAAAGCGAGTTGAAATCCGGAAAATCCGTCCACTGGGTCGGCCCATATCTCCCGCCACTCCTCCCCCCGCATCCAGATAAGAGTCCGTCCTATCCCTTTCTCTCCTTGAGCTAGATTTTTCACCACTTCCATGGTGTTCTTCCGAAGTGCGTCAGGCGAAACCCTCACCCAAGGAAGAAAAAAAGCCACCAACGTGATCAGGGCAAACGTTTTCCCAGCAACCTGAAGGGGATGGCTCGTCATCGCCCTCATCAATAACCACTTTACCCAAAAAAACAACCCCAGCCTCCCCCCTCCTCATGCTCAGAGCATGCTCGCAGCATGCTGCGAGCACGGGGCTGTGAAAATAAAACCGCACCTTTTTGCTGTTTGGTCAGTTTAATATAGTATGGGGCAATTACGAAAACACTTCCTGCCAGGGACGGTCTTCCACGTCTGCAACCGAGGCGCTATGCGCACCGAGATCTTTGCCAATGTAGATGACTTCGTCATCTGCGAAAAAACACTGGCTGAGTCGGTCGAAAAGTATGACATACCCACATTCGCATATTGCATTATGCCGAATCATTGGCATCTCCTTGTGCAGGAGAAAGATCCGGGGTCTCTTTCCCGCTGTTTACAGCGGTATGCCAGTACTCAAGCTCGCCGATATCGTCGCTTGCACCAAACCGAGGGCATGGGGGCGGTTTACCAGAATCGTTTCCATGCCAACGCGGTGCAACTGAACGAGTCCTTCTTGCGGGTCGCCCAATATATTGAAAAAAATCCAGTCAAAGCCGGTTTATGCTCGGAGGCCTCAGAGTGGAGGTGGAGTAGTGCCTTCCCAGACGCCAATCGATATATTCCCCTGCAACCTTGGCCAGTGCTCAAACCAGCCGAGTGGGAGGAGATTCTCAAGGAGCCAACCCGCGGAGATTGGACGGAAAGGATCGAGATCTCCCTACTTTCGCAGATTCCATTAGGGGAAATTCAATGGCAGAAGGAAATCAGGAAGTCCTAGTTTTCTAAATCGAGCCCTGCCGCGCGTAAGATTGATTCTATATCGCGCACGAAGCCAAAAAACTGGGCGTTTTTTGCGGCCAATCTTACACCCAAATCCCATGCCCCCCCCTTCGTGGGG